>JAATFQ010000019.1 GCA_015655115.1 Sphingobacteriales bacterium | reverse complement strand
GGCAAGGTCAGTCCCCGATACCAGGTATAGTTTGTCGATACCTTTTAATGCGGCCACCATTGAGGTATAATCACTGTAATCACCTACAACAACGTTTACACCTTTAGCTTTAAATGCTTCGGCTTTAGCTGCATCACGTACTAGGATACTGATATGGTCTGCACTCGTTTTCTTTAACAGGCTTTCTGTTACTGCGGCACCTAATTGTCCTGTAGCGCCAGTTACTAAAATATTGCTCATCTGATTATAATTTAAATTTGTTCAAACCTTTACTTATTTATCCAAACCTTTAGTTACTTTTGGAGAGTTAAAGGTAGTCAGTAACTTAGGTCTTGTCAAGAAGGTACCTTGAAATCAGTTACTAACCTACAGGTGACTATTGTTCATCTTCAGCAGCTTATGATTAAAGATAATTTAAAAAAATATGAGCGCATAGCGGACTGTCCTGTGCGGGAGGTGCTGGACCGTATCGGCGATAAATGGTCTATCCTGGTTATCACTATCCTGGGCGAGTCTGGCACTATGCGCTTTAATGAGCTCAATACGGTAATTGGCACTATTTCACAAAAAATGCTGACGGTAACTTTGAAGACGCTGGAGGCAGACGGGCTCATTTCCAGGAAGGTTTATCCCCAGGTGCCTCCACGTGTAGAGTATACATTAACAGAACGGGGGAGTAGCTTGTTACCGGCAATGACGCAATTGATTGACTGGGCACTGTTAAATATGCCGGCTATTAAGGCTTCGAGGGAAGCTTTCTCCCAGCAACATACCCTATCAGCATAAGTACTGTAATGGCTGCGAATGGGATAAAGCTCGCTATTCTAGGTTTATTCATGATTTATTGTAATTTCATTCCTAATTTTTAAAGATATAATCTCTTCTATGGAAGCAATCAACGATCAGTTTTATCATCAGCTGCCTGGAAGCGCAATTTCATTGCCCAAGCTCCTGCAGCAACATCAGCTTTTCCGGCAGGTGCCTGCAGACTGGCATGTGATTATCACTGATATTAAAGGATCCACAAAAGCAGTGCTCAACGGCCAGCATGAATCGATCAACCTGATTGCTACAGGCAGTATTGTTTCCGTTTTAAACTTTGTCTTTAAAAAAGGAATTACTATACCCTTTTTTTTCGGTGGCGATGGGGCTACCTTTTTGGTACCCTCGTCTGTGCTGGAAGTAGCCATGGAGCTGCTGCTGTTATATAAAGAGAATACTATGCTCAACTTTGAGCTTGACTTGCGTGTAGGTACTTTACCCGTTCAGCAGATTTATGATGCAGGGCATGAGCTGCAGATTAGCAAGTTCAATATTTCTGAAGCCTTTTCCATTCCGGTAGTTCTCGGCACGGGCTTAAGCTATGCAGAACGACTGATAAAGGCCGAAGATTACTTATTCAGTCAGCAGGGAGGTTCTGGCAATGAATTAGATATGAGCGGCATGCAATGCCGCTGGGACAAAATAGGTCCCCCGGAAAACAGCAACGAGATCGTAACCTTGTTGATTATCGCCGCTAATGGGAAATCACAGCCAATAGCTTTTAGCAAGTCTCTTGCCTATATTGATGATATTTATGGCGACCCGAAAAAGCGGCAGCCCATATCTGTTGCTAAGCTCAAGCTGAAATCGACCTTTAGCAGGCTGGGACTGGAGATGCGCGCAAAAATAGGGAAAATCAAGGTTCTGGAGCTTATCCATACCTGGCTGGTTAATTTATATGGATATATTTATTTCCGCACGGAGAGCGGTAAGCATTACCTCAACCGGTTGGTAGAGATGTCGGATACGCTGGTGATCGACGGAAAAATCAATACGGTAATTTCAGGTACCGAAGCGCAAAGAATAAAGTTGATTAAAGCGCTTGATCTGATGGAAGGCGCGGGGGAGATCGCTTATGGTATCCATATTAGCAACGATGCCGTCATGTCTTGTTATGTCCGGGACCTGGAAGATGGGCACATCCATTTTGTGGATGGGTCAGAAGGTGGTTATACGCAGGCAGCAATGGTTTTAAAGGCCAAATTGACACATTAAAATATTTACTATCTGTTTTAAAAATAGCTGTGAAACGGAATATATTGCGTTTCACAGCTATTTTTATATTTCAATTAGTAAAAAAGAAGGGCACAAGGTTCTCCAAATTTGGGATAACCTCCCTGGAACTGCAGAATTCAGTCTTTAATTCCTTTGGTATCCTCATCTATTTCCCTTTCAGCTTGTCGGCAAAAATCCTCATATAGAAGCCGCCAACCACACTTCTGGCTTTAAAATTATCACGTATCCCTGTATTGGAATCATAAAAATCATTCAGCGGAACGCGTGATTCCGTTTCGATAGCATGCCTGTAGATTGGTTTTACCACAGCTTCAAACTGCTCCTGTGTAGGTGCAAAAGTTGCTGTCCACAGGTTCCAGTCATTTTTGGTATAAGACTTTCTACTGTCCAGAGGGATACCGAATTTATTTTGTTTTTTCAGGTAATACTTAATCTCCGTATCATAGATTTGTTGTGGAAACAAGTTCAGGTCCAGAACTTTATCCCAAACCAGGTTATACTTCTGGCTCCAGGTGTTCTTATCGTCAAAAGTAAGTGCATAATGATCACCAGCGTCGGCCATTTCTATCCATTTTGGCACCATACTTTCAGCTATAGCCCTATATTTTTGAGCAGTTTCAGTATAGCCCAGCGTCTCTGCCATTTGTGCATAGCAGGCAATCCCTACTATAGCCTTTACAGATAAATTTGCATTTCTAGCCAGGTGGCCCGCGAAATCATCCGTACATAATTGTGTTTTAGGATCAAGCCCTTCCTTTGTCAGGTAATCTGTCCATATCGTGAGCGTCTTCCAATGCTTTTTCGCATAGTCGGCATTGCCCTGAGCCTTAGCAATAGCCGCTGTGAGGATTATCATGTTGCCCGATTCCTCTACAGGCATCGGCTCTCCGTAAGTCTGTCCGTTAGCTAAAGGGTAGGTACCCAGATCGTGTGCGGCCCATGGGTGCGGATATTTGCCGGTTTCACTGAAATGAAAAATACCTGTCAGCATACCTTGCATTAACGCCGGATTGTAGATCAGGTAGAGGGGCGCAGACGGATAAGTTACATCTACTGTATTGATGAAACCGCCACTGTTGTTTTCCTTAGATAACCATAAGATTTCACGGTCAGGGCTTTTTACCAGCGTGTGTGCCGCGATACTTTGGCGGTAAGCGATCGCGCATAAGTGCGCATATTCCTTGCCGCCAGACTTCATTGCATCCGCATATACAGCTTTGTCGAATGCCTCACATTTCTGCATCACCTCTTTATATTGATTGGCGGCATCGGTTAGCTGTCCTTCAATTGTTTCTTTACCCGAAGTATTCCACCATGGCCTGAGGTCTTTTTTGAAATACTGAATTGAATAAATTTCATCGTAGCCTAGTTCAATAAAGCGTTCCACTGGTGTTTGGCCAACAGTTCCAAAAGAGAGGACAGTATTCAGCGCAAGAGATTTACCGCGCGTGGCAGTAGAGGCCAAAGTACCATTCCTGAAAGCATCAGCTGCAGCGCTGCCTTTAGTGATAAACTGTACCGTGTTGCCGGATTTGGGAGCAGCCACATAGAAGTATCCCCAGTCGATACGCATATCATCAGATGCCTTTTTCAGAATCGCTTGTTCTACGGTACCTGCTTTCAGTACCGATAACTTAGCCGTTGTATATTTTTTTGTGGTTACTTCCTGCGATGGCTTGTATACTGCGATGTTTGACGAGGCACTTAGGAAAACCTTTACTGAGTGATTTTTTTTGTCGCGTGCCTGCACAGTATAGGTGATGTACGAAACCGGGCGGGCTAAGAGGCCTAAATCATTCATCAGCAGTGGCGATGTGAAGGTTAGTTTCAGGTCTACATTACCGCATGTAAAGTCATAGATTGTCTGCGTAGCGGTCACCTCCACATTTTTTTGTTTTGCCAGCTGGATGCTCGCTGCACCGTCCTTTTGTTTGTCGGCCAAACCGAAGTCCAGGTAACTACCGCCAACAATATTGGTCACATGGATTGCGATTACATTCTGACCTGTCTTCAGGTCGTTTTTATTTATTGGATAATATTGGAACGTAGTGGTCCATCCTTCTTTTTGATATACTTTCTTGCCATTAAGGTACACTTCAATGTTGTCATCGTGGTTCAACTTTAGCAATAGCTCATTGATGCTGGCCGGATTGGCAACAGTAAAAATTCGTCTTACCCAGATGTCTTTACTTTTCCAAATCGTCTTTACCTGCCCGGCATCATCGCCTATAGGTGCCGAACCCGATTTCCAGTCGCCGGCAGCATAAGTATTGCCCGTCCAGTCTCCCTGAGGGGCCGTTTCCGTATACTTAACCGTAAAAGGAGTTTCGTCGGAAGTACCCAGCACAGTTTTATAATTTGCTTCTTCCTTACCGAGGAACCGGTAGATATTACCATCTACCTTGATCAGGCCCAGGAGGGAGTGATCTGCTCCGGTCCAGTGTGTGGTGGTCGATGCATTGAGCTGGTCGGTATTAGACCAGATGCTGAAATTAGGGTTGTGTGTAATTAATGGGTAAGAAGGGGCCTTCCTGTCCTGGGCCTGGATTTGGACGCATGCAAAAAAGCAGGCCAGC
>JAATFQ010000138.1 GCA_015655115.1 Sphingobacteriales bacterium | reverse complement strand
CACCTTAAGCCCGTTATCGATATTGCCTAAAACGCTTTCACCTTCCGGCATTCCGGCAGCCCGCATGGCATCTGTAATCAGTGCGATATGGTCGGCCCCTTTAATCTTATAAATTAATTTTAACAGAGGAGCAGGTACGTGGATGCCGTCAGCTATCACTTCTACATCCATGGCGTCGATTAAGAATGCGCTTTCAATTACACCGGCATAGCGGTATGCATTGCGGCGCGTTACGCCAGACATTGCAGAATACAAGTGTGTAGCCAGTGTAAAGCCATTTTCAAAAGCCTCCACCACTTCCTCATATATGGCATCGGTATGTGCCAGGGCAGCAAGAACACCCTTTTTCTTCAGGTATCTGCCGAATTCTATGGCGCCCTTCAGCTCCGGGGCAGCACTCCACCGTGTTATTGATTTCGAGTAATCGAGGATCTCCCGGTACTCCTCCGGATCCGGGTCACGGATATACCGCGGGTCCTGTGCCCCACGCTGACCAAGTGCAAAATACGGCCCCTCCAGATGCATCCCCAGGAACTGTGCTCCAGTGGTATTGCTTTGATGCGCCAGCTCATACAAATCGAGCGTTTTCAGTAAATCCTCTTTTCCGGAAGTCAGCGTAGTAGGCACCATCGCTGTAGTCCCATATTTGGCATGCGTCTCAGCGATTTTAAAAAATGCATCCACATGTCCGTCCATAAAATCATAACCGCCTCCGCCATGTACATGAAGGTCTATAAATCCGGGTGACACATAGTGGCCGCCTGCATCTATCACCGTTGCACCCGTAGCATCAATATCCCCTTCACTGATTTCCGTGATCACCTTACCGGTAATCAGCAGTGCCCCCCCCTTGATATTCCGGTATGGCGTTAAGATCCGGCCGTTTATAATTTTTATCTGTGTATCCATAATTCGGTTCTGCTAACAGGCAGATATGTTTGTTAAATGGTTTCGTGTACGTACCCGAAAGTAAGAAATAGATTTTATAAAAAAAAATAACCAGGCTGTCTGATGCGTTTTATTTATTAAAAAACAGGAATACCGGTTTAATTTCTGTAGAAAAGGTAATTTTCCTTCGTTAAAATATCGATAGGCATATAATAGGTCTGATCAATGACAGCAGAATGGACTAAAAAGTTATATAACATCATTATGCCTCTGTAGCCCTGCTCTTTGGGCTTCTGGCTGATCAAAAACTCAATGGTTTCTTTTTTCAGGTACTCTATATTGTCCTCCAGAAAGTCATAACCTACCAGTTTCACTCCTTTTACGGCCGACTCTTCCAGGAAGCGGGCTACAGAAGATACTCTTGAATTTGTTACAAAGATGCCTTTGATCTGGTGTTTGCTCATCACTTTCGTCAGTTCTTTCTTCACAGAGAGATAATCTGTATCCCTGATATCAATTTTGACGATAGGATTGCTACAGTTATGGCTGTCGAAATAAGCCCTGAACCCTTCTTCTTTCCTCAATAAATGGTGCAGCGTATCTATCTCCTTTGAAATATTTACAATCAGCACCTGATCAGTGCCCGAAACAAGGTAGCTCATGAGATGAGCGCCCAGCGATCCGCTATGGTGTAAATCCGGCCCCACGTAACACAGGCTGTTATGGCCGGGGATATCGGAGTTGATGAACACATAGGGTACCATTAATTTTTTGCACTGGTCAGCAAAGATGCTGGATTCTTCCATAAACATAGGAGCCATTAAAACACCGTCGACCTGTTTGCTGAGGATAATTTCCGTCTGTTTAATAAAAGACTGCTTATCATTCTGATCGAAGAAGTACTTCTCCAGCAGCATTCCATAGGGCTTCACCTCTGCCTCCGCTACAGTGATTCCCTCTAAGGGAGCCTGCCAGTAATTTGTTTCTGATGATACTGACGGGATTAAAACAGCGATATGGAGCGACTTTTTTGAGGCCAGCGTCCTGGCTAAAATATTAGGCTGATAATTCAATTCTTCAATAATCTTTAGAATAGTATTCCGCGTTTTCTCTGATACTCCGGTACGGTTATTTAAGACCCTGTCTACGGTTCCAATTGAGACATTGGCCCTTCTGGCTATTTCTTTAACACCTGTTAATTCATTTTTCCCGCTACTCTGCATCTGGATATTCTAAAGCAATACAATTATTTCTCACTTAAGCGTGTACGTAACCGAATGTATGGACAATAATTGAATATTCAAAATACTTTCGGTTAACTCAACCAGAGCTCAGCCTGCTGCTGCAGATTTCAAAAATTGAAATCTATATTCCCTGCTTCATATCCAGATTCTTTACTCCACACATCGCTTCAGGTACACTTCAAATGTTGTTCCCACCTCTACCCTGCTGACAACTTCTATGCTGCCAGCCATGGCCTCCACCTGGTTCCTGGTAATGAACAGGCCTATTCCTCTGGAATCTTTCCCTTCGTGAAAGGTTTCATACATCCCGAACATTCTGCTTCCCTTAGTGGCAAGGTCTATACCCAGGCCATTATCCTGAATGGATATTTTAATAAAATCGCCCTGCGGTACTGCCCTGATTACGATCTGCAAGGCACGCTTCTCAGACCTGTATTTAATTGCATTGGAAAGTAAATTAATCAAAATGCTATCCAGATAAGCCGGAACAGCGGCAACTGTCAAATCATCATCGGCGTGACATTCAAATTTTCCACCTATAGATTTTAATAAGGCCTGTACGTTTTCTGTGGCCCTGAAAATTACATGCTTTAAATTGCAGGGCACCAGATTCTCCTCCGTGACATTATTCATGATTACCACCTCATTGAGATGGTCTATAGTCTCCTTCAGGTTATTAGCAGCCCGTCGCAGCATTCCCAGTAATTCGTTTCCGGATGCCAGCTCATCATCTTCCTCAATAAAATCAAGCAGTTTATCAATATTGCTTGTATGAGAGCGCAGGTTATGGGATACAATGTGAGCAAAGTTCAGTAGCCTGTGGTTTTGATCTTTAGTTACATTCAGCAAAGCTTTGATCTCATTTTCGACCTCCTTAATTTTACTGATGTCAGTACTTATTTCCAGAAACCCGTCTATCTCTCCTTTTCCATTCGTAATAGCAGTAACCACTGATTGTACCGGAAAGGACAAACCATCTTTTCTGAGATAGGTCCATTCACGCGTTTCGGACTGACCAAGCTTTGGGTAAGCCAGGATAACATTTAAGCCAGCAATATCCTTCCCGAAAATCTCAGAAAGCTCCTGCCCTCGTTGCACTACTTCCTGCTCTACATGAAATATACTCAGCGATTGCTTCATTATCAACTCTTCCGCTTTATAGCCCAGAAGATTTTCTGCCCCCTTGTTAAAAGAAGTGATCATCCCTTCATTATCAGTACTGATAATGGAAACCTGGGTACTTGCTTCCAATATTCCTTCTAATTTAACCAGCGAGTCTTCAAGGCGCTGCTCAGCTATTTTACGTTCGGTGTTATTGGTTATCTGAGAGACAAAATGCAGCGGGTTCCCCTCCTGATCCCTCACCAATGAAACGGATAAGATGGTCCAGACAATAACACCCTGTTTATTGATATATCTCTTTTCCATTTCATAGGAAATCCGCTTGCCGGCAACAAGTTCGTTTAAGAAGTTAAGATCTGTTTCGAGGTCCTCCGGATGGGTAATATCCTGAAAACTGAGCTTCAGAAGTTCTTGCTCTGAATATCCTAGCATGGCCGACAAGCTTTTGTTAACTTTTAACCATTTACCGTCAGGATTTACCAGCGCCATGCCAATTGCGGCATGCTCGAACGTTCCCCGAAAACTTTCCTCACTGATCCGCAACTCGTCTTCAAACCTTCTTCGCGCAGTAATATCCATGGTGTAGATAAGTTCGTCGGCAAACGCTTTAACACCTACCAATAACCTAACTGCATCCCCCTCTTCATTGAAAAAAACTAAAACATCGTTATTGGTCAGACTGGAAAATCCATTTCTATGTCTATAGTGCAGCGGCTGATTCGCTAAAAGCTGGAACGGTGTCTGCCCAGGTTTAAAAAGAAGAACAATTGCTTCCAGCTCATCCACACATAGCATATCTTTCCAATGGGCAACAACGAGATCATACTCCTGGGAATCATATCCTATAGATTTTAAAAATCTTGCATTCGGATATACATTCAATCTGTTCTCCAGATCAAGATACCAAAACCCCTCCAGTGTAGATTCCTGAATAAAATCATACACAATATCATTTGTTTTAACAATATTATCGAATTCAGATTTAAGAAGTTCCATGACCATTACGTTTGAGTACCGCCGATAAGCGATTACTTCTCCTAATGTATTGTAATGGATCAAATAAACGAAGTTATTTTAATCATTTTCAATGCACATATACGCAGTTTAACTTAAGTATGCCTATAGTTTTTAAATGATTAATAAAACCGTTATAATAAAGCATAATTATAACTACACGCGTTCTTCTGCCAAAGGCATATAATTATTATCTATGCTATATACACAGATTAACTGATCGACTTCCCGAAAGGAGAAAAAGCAAGATTCATCAGCTTAAAATGCTGTCTCCCGAAAGGGATACCGACAATGGTGAGACATAATAATATGCCAAAAAAGAGATGGGTAAGCACAATCCAGAAGCCTCCTGAAATCAGCCAGATGATATTCATCAAAGTAGAAAGGCAACCGGTATTGCTGGAGGTATCCGTAATCCTGACACCAAAAGGTGCTAAGCCGACAAAGGCAAACTTGAAACATTGCAAGCCCCATGGGATACCTACAATAGTGAGGCATAAGATGAGTCCCCCGAATATATATTCAAAGAAAATAAATATCCCGCCGAAAATGATCCATATTAAATTACCTATAAAATTCATATTGCTTTTTATACTAAGATAAAAGAGAGCAATATTAGTTACATGCTGAATGGAAAATTCTGCTGAAATCCACCTTATACGGGTATAAATTTCGAAGCACTTACCAGAATACAATATACAAGGCCGACAAAATACCACAGATCATAACCGACGCTACAATAAAAGAAGGGCTAACCTTAAACATTTCCGTGTCTATCTCCAGTCCCTGAGGATTATTACGGCTTTTAGGATCTGTGAGCGTAACCACAATCATCAGGAAAATGATAATACAGAATACCCATGACATGCGGTTCAAAAATGGAATCTGCGCTATGCCACCCTGGCTCAGCTCCGGCAGGAACTTAAAAAAAGTGGACAGCGGAATAGTCAGCACTGCAGCAGTAAGTGCTGCTCTGGATGTTGTCCTTTTCCAGAAAAAGCCCAGTAAAAATATGGCAAACACCCCCGGAGAGATAAAGCCCACATACTCCTGTACAAACTGGTAAACCTGGTCAAAGCTGCGCAAGGCAGGCGCTATAGTAATCGCAATCAGCGAAGCAATAATAATCGACCAGCGGCCAACGTTCAGCAGCTTACGTTCAGAGGCCTCTTTATTGATAAACTTCTTGTAAATATCAAGCGTAAAAATTGTGGCGATGCTATTAGACTTACCAGCAAGCGAAGCTACAATGGCCGCTGTTAAGGCAGCGAAGGCAAGGCCTTTCAAGCCAGAAGGTAAAAGGTTCATGAGCACCGGATAAGCATGGTCTGGCTTTAAGTTGCCCGTGGCATCTACCATTTCAGTATGAAAATAACCATGCTGGTATAAAACATAGGCACATATGCCGGGAATTACTACAATCAGCGGGATTAACAGTTTCAGAAAAGCCGCAAAGAGCAATCCGCTGCGCCCGGTTTTTAAATCTGCTCCTAAAGCACGCTGCACAATATATTGATTACATCCCCAATAGTTCAGGTTATTGATCCACAGCCCACCGACCAACACCGCTAAGCCTGGAAGTTCATTATAAAATTTGTCTCCTTTGGAAAAAATCATGTGGAAATGGTCGCCTGCCTCAGCACGTAATACAGGTAAGGCACCCAGAACAGTATCGATATTCAATTTATCCGACACCATATTTAAAGCCATATAACACGTAACCAGTCCCCCGGCAACCAGTACAAAAACCTGGATCACATCTGTATATCCAATTACTTTCATCCCTCCAAGGGTAATAATTACCGAAAATATTGCCAGTCCCACAACGCAGATGTTAAAAGGTATCCCCGTAATGGTCTCAATAGCAATAGCGCCCAGGAAAAAGATTGAAGTAAGGTTAACCAGAACATAGACCAGCAGCCAGAACACAGCCATCAGGGTACTTACAGTATTATTATACCTGCCAGAAAGGAACTGAGGCATAGTATAGATACGGTTCCTGATATATATCGGCAGAAAAAAAACAGCCACAATGATTAACGTAGCCGCCGCCATCCATTCATAGCTTGCTATGGCCAGGCCCATTGCAAAGCCAGAGCCAGACATACCGATAAAGTGTTCTGCGGAAATATTAGAGGCAATAATAGAAGCACCAATAGCCCACCATGTTAACGAACCTTCTGCCAGAAAATAATCCTTCGTACTGGAGCCTGTAGATTTCTTATGTCTATACACCCAATAGCCATAACCTGATACAATGATGAAATAAATTAAGAAGACAGTGTAATCGAAGGTTGATAAATGATTCATGTCATTTGTTTAACGAGCAGCAAATTTAGGATAATCCGCCACAATACTGGCATTGTTTTATCAGGCCTGAATCAGCATAACATAAACCACAAAACCAGCATTGTTTGGCATTCACCTTACGCTAAGCACTTAATTAGGATTTGTCAATGCTTTTTTGATCGCTGCTTCTGTTACCCCTGCCATGATTTTGTACCCTTCTTTATTGGGATGTACGCCATCTTTGGTGAACTCTGCTTTCTGGCCATTATGCTCATCCACCAAAGGTGAAAAATAATCAAGCAGCGTAAAATTATTCGCCAGCGCATACGCTTTGATCAGCTTATTCAGCGATATAATCTTTGGAGCAGGCTCAAGCCCTTTATGCCATGGAAATTCGTTTACCGGCAGATACTCACAGAGAATCACCTTAATATGATGAAGCCTGGCCAGCTCTGCCATGGTAGCAATATTATTCATGATGCTCTCATTAGTCACGTGCCCGGTATTTCCGGCAATATCATTGCTGCCTGCAAGAATGATGACCGCTTTTGGCTTTAGGCTGATTACATCCTGGCGAAAGCGGATAAGCAACTGCGGCGATATTTGTCCGGAGATACCCCTGTCAAGATAAGGCTTTCCTTCAAAAAATTCAGGTACGGTAGTTTTCCAAAATTCAAAGATAGAACTGCCTAAAAATACAACCCTGTTCTCTCCTGCTTTTGGAGGTGCAAGAGCAGCATTCTCTTTACGGTAATGGGATAAAGCAGCCCAGTCATCTTTAAAATCTTCTGCAACAACGGTTGTGGTGTTCTCTTTTGACGCCCTGACAGTTGCAACGTTCTCAGCATTCTTAATGGGCTCTTGCGCCTGGGCAGACACTGATAGCAATAGCGGTACGACGAATAACAAACTTAGTTTCATGTATATATTTTATTGTTTAATTATTAGGCGGAATGTTTGATTATCCAGATTTTAAAAGTAGTAATAATCTTCCTCCAATATTGTAAAATAATAGTAAAT
>JAATFQ010000198.1 GCA_015655115.1 Sphingobacteriales bacterium | reverse complement strand
TTTGAAATGTAAGGTTAGATTTTACGGTACCCGAGTTTTATTTCCTAAGTGAATTGAACTCTATTAATACCTACTGGCTACAATATTTAATGTATGAACTAAGTATCCAATTAACGGGCAATTTTTAATGCAGTAATTACTCAGATGATTAAATAATTGAACAAACAAGTAAATATTAAATTAAAGAAAGGAGTCTTATTGTTATGCCGTAAAAAATTACAAAACTATAGGTAAATCACAAAGAAGCCAGTTGTGCGCTAACACAAACTGGCCAGGCTTAGATTTTACCTTTGATTAATTATTCCTAAGAACCAATCAATTAAACCCAAACAACTATAAATGTATGAAATATTACGACATAAGTGTGCCTTTGCCATTTAGCACAGCAAACAAATTATTGTTGATCATGAAGCTAACCATCATTTTAATGATCATGGCAATATTGCAAGCCTCTGCTGCAATCATGGTAAAAGCAATAAGTAACACCAGCCCAATTACTGTGACCCGGACAAAAATAACGGGAACTGTAACTGATGATAAGGGTTTAGGTTTACCAGGCGCAACAGTTATTGTTAAAGGAACAAACAAAGCGGTAATGACCAATAATGATGGAAAATTCACCATTGATGTAGAACCCAATGAAGTACTAGTGTTTTCTTTTACAGGTTTTACCACCAAAGAGCTTACTTATACCGGGGGTACAAGCCTAACGGTTCAATTAACTGAAAATGCAGCTTTATTGGAATCGGTTGTTGTAGTCGGTTATGGTACACAGAAAAAAGTAAACCTTACAGGATCTGTAGCTACAGTAGGTGCAAAACAGCTGGAAGATAGACCGGTTACCAATGTGAGCAATGCCTTACAGGGCACCATGGCCGGCGTTACCGTTACCACAAGTAACGGACAGCCAGGTAATGATGGTGGTACCATCCGGATTCGGGGAATTGGAACTCTAGGTAGTACTTCGCCAATGATTTTAGTGGATGGAATTATTTCATCAATGGATAACATTAATCCGAATGATATCGATAACATCAGCGTGCTAAAAGATGCGGCCTCAGCTTCTATTTATGGTTCAAGGGCGTCAAATGGCGTAATCCTGATCACCACAAAAAAAGGAAAGGCGGGTCAATCGCAAATTACCTACAATGCTTATGTGGGGAAGCAATCAACCACTAACCTTCCCGATTATTTGCCATCATGGGATGCAGCAATATTATTAAATCAGGCATTGACCAACGAGGGCAAAACATTAAGATACACTGATGACGAGATACAAAAATTCAGAGATGGATCAGATCCTTATAACTACCCTAATACCGATTGGCTTGATTTACTTTATCAAGGCAGCGGTTTACAGCAAAATCACTATTTGGGCTTTACTGGGGGTACCGACAAAACCCAGTATATGGTATCTTTAGGCTATTTTGATCAGAAAGGCCTTGTCGAAAACACCAACTCAAACAAATATACAGCTCGTATAAACCTTAACTCACAGGCCACAAAAAAAATCAGCTTAAACGCCAGTTTCGGTTTTACTAAATCAACCACAAACGAACCTGTAAATCCTTACACAGGAGATTTTTCACAAATTATCAGGCAAATTAACCGTATTGCGCCAATGGTTCCTTATAAATATGCCAATGGCAATTATGGTTATACGAGTGATGGTAGCCCAATGGCATGGCTGGAAGGTGGGTCGTTTAACAATAAACAGTACTATAACCTATTGGGAAATTTTGGTGCAGATTGGCATATTATCGATGGTTTGCATTTTAAACCAACAATTGGCTATCGCTTAAATATCAACCAGAACAAAAAGTTTATTAAAGATCAGCAATATTACGATCGCGTAACAGGTTTGCCAAGTTTTTATCAAGGACCTAATTCATTAACCGATCACAATGATATTTTAAGTGCAGTAACTGTTCAGGGTTTATTACAATACGATAAAACCTTCGGAAAACATACTTTTAGTGCTTTGGCGGGTTATTCACAAGAGTCGACCCCCTATAATGAGTTAGAGGCATATCGTAAAAATTTCTTAAACAACTCTCTAAGCGAGTTAAATGCTGGTCCTGTTGATGGGCAAACAAATAGTGGTTATGCTTATGAAATTGGCCTTCAATCTTACTTTGGTCGTATTAATTATAGCTATGACAATAAATACCTTTTTGAAGCAAATTTAAGATATGATGCAACATCAAGATTCTCGCCCGAAACACGTTGGGGGGCTTTCCCATCGCTTTCTGCAGGATGGCGTATTTCAGAGGAAGATTTCTTTAAACCATTAAAAAATACGGTGAATGAGTTAAAATTGCGAGGCTCTTGGGGTAAATTGGGCAATCAATCGGGTATTGCAAATTATCCTTATATTTCTACCATCAGCACAGGGCAAGATTATATTTTTGGAGGTACATCACCCGTAATCGCCCCAGGTATTGCAGTTGTTAACGGGGCTAACCCAAATATTAAATGGGAAACTGCTACCACCAGTGGAATTGGGCTTGATGCAGGTTTTTTAAATAACCGCTTTACTTTAAGTGCTGATTATTTTGTGAAAAATACCGATGATATCCTTCTCGCTATTCCAGTTGCCGAGACAGCAGGTGTTAATCCGCCTGTGCAGAATGCAGGTTCAGTACAAAACAAAGGTTGGGAATTTAATTTAGGTTATAATGACAAAAAAGGGGAATTCTCTTATAGTATTAATATAAACGCCGCTTTAATTACCAATAAAATTACCGATTTGCATGAAACAGGCCCTATTATCAGTGGTGGAACATTCAGAGATGTGGGTTATCCTATCGACGGCTTTTACGGTTATATCGCCGAAGGAATTTTTCAAACCCAGGCCGAAGTTGATACGCATGCAAAACAGAGTGGAGGAACCATTGGGCCGGGCGATTTAAAATATAAAGATCTTAATGGCGATGGCATAATTAATGGCAGCGACAGAACTTATTTGGGCTCTAACTTTCCTAAAGCTACTTTCGGTTTAAATCTTTCGGGCTCATGGAAGGGTATCGATTTAACCATTTTCTTGCAGGGTGCTGCCAATGTTAAAAATTATGTTCAGGGCATTATGTTGGGGCAGGTAGGTGCTACAGTAGGCAAGCCAACATCTGCCATGCTCGATGCCTGGACACCGCAAAATACCGGAGCTTCATTTCCCCGCTTATGGAGTACCTATACACAAAACGATCCATCAAGAGTTACCTCATCTTATTGGGTTAGAGATGCCTCTTACTTAAGATTGAAAAACCTCCAGGTTGGCTACACCATTCCCGCAAAGTATACCAATAAAGTTGGTTTGAGCCGGGCCCGTATTTATTACAGCGGTCAAAACCTGTTTACAGCTACCAGTTTTTATAAATGGGTTGATCCTGAAGCTCCACGTGGAGACAGTGGTTATACTTACCCGCAGGTAATGGTAAATTCAATTGGTATTAACGTAACTTTTTAATTCAAGATCATAATGAAAAATAAAGCGATAATATATTTTGCACTCGGACTACTTTCATTGTCATCCTGCAAAAAAGACCTTTTAGATAAGGAACCACTTGATGGTTATAGTGCATCAACACTTTGGAAATCGGAAGCTGATGCAGTAGCAGTGTTAAACGGCTGCTATAATTACTGGGAAAGTAGTTATAATATTATGTATTTAGATTGTGCCAGTGATAACGCCTTTAGCCAGTTTCCATGGGAGGGATATACTGCTATCGGTAACGGTTCTGTTGCAGCAATAAACCCTGATGGAGCCTCTGCTAACCGCTGGGTATATGTTGGTATTCAGCGTGTAAACTGGTTGTTGGAAAATATAGATCCTACACCAATGGATGCCACTAAGAAATCAAGATTTAAAGCCGAAGCCAGGTTTTTGCGTGCTTATCAGTATTTCATCATGAGCCAGCTTTATGGCGATGTCCCTTTGGTAACAAAGACCTTAACCAATGATGAGGCAAATACTATTGCCAGAACCCCAAAAGCTGATGTAACCAAATTTATTTTGGATGAATTGAAGGCTATCGCATCTGATTTACCAACCAGTTATTCGGGTAATGATGTGGGGCGTGTTACAAGGGGGGCCGCTTTATCATTAAAAGCAAGGATAGAACTCTATAACAAAGATTATGCAAATGCCATCCTTGATTATGAGCAGGTGATGGGCTTGGGGTATAAATTATTTCCAAACTACACCGATTTGTTTCGTATTCAAAATGAAAACAATAGTGAAGTTATTTTGGATTTTCAATATAAGGAGAACGATTTTCCAAACGGTAATATTGGTGTAATGCCTTCATCATCAATGGGTGGATGGTCTTCAATTGATCCTACTCAGGCCCTGGTTGATGCTTATGAAATGAAAAATGGAAAGCTGATTAGCGAAACCGGTTCGGGCTACGATGCCAGCAATCCTTACGCCAATCGTGACCCACGTTTAGCGGCAACAATTGTTACCCCTGGTCAGTTTTATGAAGGTGCTTATTTTAATTCTATCGATAAGAATGCATCAGATTATTATTTGGGTGGCAACAACTCCCTGACGGGCTATATTGTAAAAAAATATACGGCTAATCTTTCTGATTATGCAGATATGTGGAACACCGGTCTGAACACGATCGTTATTCGTTATGCAGAGGTGTTATTGAGTTATGCCGAAGCAAAAATTGAGTTAAACCAAATTGATAATACGGTTTTTGATGCCATTGATCTGGTACGTAAACGTGCTGGAATGCCAAGCGTTGATCAATCTGTGTATAACAGCCAGGCAACTTTAAGAGATTTGATACGCAGAGAACGCCGTGTCGAGTTTGCAATAGAAGGTTTGCGTTGGTTTGATATCCAACGTTGGCAAATTGGTCCGCAGGTAAGAGCTGGTGATGTTTACGGTGCTCGTTTAGGAACAGTGGACGCAAGTACCGGAGCCTTGAGCCTTACTGCTGATAGAATATTTGTAGAGAAAAGAACTTTCGACCCTGCAAAACATTATTTGTGGCCAGTACCTCAAACTCAAAGAGATATTGATAAAAACCTTAGCCAAAACCCAAATTATTAATACTCAAAAGCCCGGTTAGGGGCTTTTGTTTTTTATTTCAAATTCTTTAAAATGACACGTATTAGTATACCATTCTGTTTAATCTGTATGTTGAGTTATTACTCTTTCGCTCAAAAAACTGGAGAATCAACGCCTGCCAGAAAAAAACTCAATATGAATGCATCCTGGGCATTTTATCGTGGAGATTTACCCGGGGCCGAAAAATCTAATTTTAATGATACAGATTGGAATGCCATTAGCATCCCTCATGTAATGCGGTTGGAAAAAAAACATAACGGCGGGGCTGCAATTTACCAAGGTATTGGCTGGTACAGAAAGTATTTCAAAATTAATAAAGAAGAGAAAGGAAGTCGGATTACACTTCATTTTGATGGTATTCAAACGAACTCCACAGTTTTTTTGAATGGTGAAAAACTAACCACTCATTATGGTGGATATTTGGGTTTTGTAGTTGACATTACCGGAAAAGTAAAATTTGAAGAGAACAATGTTTTGGCAATTCGGGTATCCAATATTGATGATGCACAAACACCGCCCGGTAAACCTTTGGCAAAATTAGACTTTAATTATTATGGAGGGATATACAGAAATGTAAAACTGTTGATTACCAGCCCGGTTTACATTTCTGATCCATTGGAAGCCGATAAGATAGCTGGAGGTGGTTTATTCTTAACTTATCCAAAGGTAAGTAAGGAGTTTGCTACAGTAAATGTTAAAACCCATGTTGTAAATTCTTCTGGAAAATTGTGTAGGATAAGTTTAAGTACAATTCTTCAAAATCAAGAAGATAAAATCATCACCGAGAAAACAGAAGAAATTTCTTCAGGCGGTGCGGCGGTTTCTCAAACGCTAAGTGTTAAGCAGCCTAAACTCTGGCATCCCGATCATCCCTATCTTTATAAAGTAATTTCGAGGGTTTTTGTTGATAATAAACTTGTTGATGAGACTTCAACGCAAGCAGGTATTCGTACCATCTCCTTCAAATCGCCAACAGGTAAGGCCGATGGTTTTTATATCAATGGAGAGAAATTATATTTAAGAGGAGCAAACCGACATCAAAATTACCAAACTATTGGGGATGCGGCATCAAACTCTATGCAGTACCGGGATGCTCTACAGATTAAAAAAGGAGGCTTTAATTCGGTTAGAGCGGCCCATTATCCACAATCGCCAGCTTTTTTAGATGCATGTGATGAATTGGGACTGCTTGTGATTGAATGTGAGCCGGGGTGGCAGTATTTTAGTAAAGATTCGGTTTTCATCAATAGAACCTATCAAAATGTTAGGGAAATGATTAGAAGAGACCGCAATCGCCCGTCGGTTTTCTTATGGGAAACATCGTTAAATGAATCACCATCAGCCGATTTTTGGGCAAAAGAAGCTGTACGGATTGCGCATGAGGAAATGCCTAACGGCCAGATGTTTACGGCTGATGATTTTTTTGCAAAGGGAAAGAAATTTTATGATGTAAGTTACAAAGTAATCAACGAAGATGGTACCGATCCTATGCCCGAAATGCCTTCATTAACCCGTGAATGGGGTGATACCTGGCTGGCAGATGTTACAAAAGAAAATGGCCTTAGAGCCAGTAGAAAGTATACAGAGAAAGGTTTGCTGGCTCAATGTATATTAAGGCAAAACGCCTTAAATGGAAGTGTGTCAGAAGCTGAAGGTGCTTACTGGGATCATGCCAGATTAGACGCCAACCCGCGTCTTGGCGGCTATTTTTTGTGGAGTTTTAACGATTATACCCGTGGTTATGATACAGTTACTGCATTCAGCGGTGTGGTAGACATCGATCGGTATGAGAAGTTTGGCTATTACCAGCTGCAAGCTATGCAAAGTGCCAGAAACCCTGTTTACGGGCCTATGGTTTATATTGCAAGTTTCAATAATCAGCCTCGGCTTGATCATGATATTGTTGTGTTTTCCAATTGCGACCGGGTCAGATTTTATCGTAATGGAAAATTTATTAAAGAAATTACCCGGACCGAAAATGCTAAAACGGCTCCTTACATTGCTGCAAAAGGTGGCAGCCCTTATTTTCTGTTCAAAACAGAACAGTATGAACCCGGAGAATTAAGAGCAGATGGCTATCTCGATGATAAATTAGTGGTATCACACAAAGTGAACACTCCCGGAGTCGCTGATCATTTGGAAATTGAGATTGCTCATAGGGATATACAACCTGTTGCAAATCAATCTGATATGATACATTTTTATGTTAAAGTATGTGATAAGGATGGGAATTTGGTAAGCAATACAAAACCTTTACAGTCCTATCTTATCAATTTGGCAGTAAGTGGCAACGGAGCTTTAATTGGTGCTGATCTAGAGGGGACAGGTTTTAAACAAATTACAGAAGGCGGAATTGCTTATGGAGTCATTAGAACAACAGGCACAGCTGGTGCTATAAAAGTAATAGCAGGTTCAATAGGACTCAAAGACGCAATTGCTAGTTTTAATTCTATAGATAGTCAAGATGAATTTGTGCAGGACGGAATTCATTTCAGTTGGCCTGAAGAAAAAATTAGCCTTAGCACCGTAACAAGGTCGACAAGTTCGCTTGATCCGGAAGTGAAAATCGGTATCTCCAACTTAAAACTGTTGGGTAACCGAGATCGTACCAACTTAAAAAGCATAGTCGATGAAGACGCTAAAACAGTATGGAATGTTGAACAGAGGGACTTACCTGTTACTTTAATAATTGATTTTAAGAAAGCGGTCAAGATCTCAGCCAGCAAAATTATTTGGGGAAAAGATAGTGATTGGTACACTTACTCAATGGAGGCTTCAAGTGATCGGAAAAATTGGACTGTTGTATTTAAAGATAAAAATGTGTCAGGCCAGGAATATAGACCCGAATTATTTAGCACAAAAGAAGTAAGGTACATGAGATTGACTTTTACGGGCGTTCAACCGGAGAAAAGCAAGCTTGCCATAGGTAGTTTAAAGTTTTATGGTACGCCTGTTGAAAAGTGATGTTATTAATTTTCTGGGGTGGGTTATTTTTGAAGTACGGCCCAATTGAAAAATGGTGGAGCGGAGATCCATGGAAATAATATTGATTTAAGCGATCGAACTACTTTATACTGATAATTCTTAATATCATGCATCTGAGCATAGCATTCTGAGAGTACGCTGATGGATGATGTGGCCTGCGATATAGTAGGAAAGCTCTCTGAAGCTCTGCCTGAAGCATATTACCTAAAAGGGCAGGCACCAGCTGAAGAATAACAGGTGGACCCGGTGCTTACAAAAAACTCCTGGAACGTAAGGAAATTGATGCGGTAATCATTGTTAGGCCTTTGCAGTTCGCAATTTCAGCCGCTCCGGCGACAGTAATTTTAAATAGACATGAGTTTACAGGCTAACAAAAAAGCCCATAAAACTTAATTTACGGGCTTTTTGAGGTTTTTGAGGCCTTTTTGGCGGAGAGTGGGGGATTCGAACCCGCGGACCCTGTTACAAGTCAACAGTTTTCAAGACTGCCGCAATCGACCACTCTGCCAACTCTCCGCGACAAAAGTA
>JAATFQ010000192.1 GCA_015655115.1 Sphingobacteriales bacterium | reverse complement strand
TACCGCCCGATGTGGTTCAGAGCTTACCGCTATGTTCAGATGGATATCAAAACGCTGGACCAGGAACTGGTGATTGAGGATTTCCATTCGATGCACACGGGCTATCCCATGAAGCTGAAAGCTAGTTTTACGTCTAATGACCCTTCTTTGGAGGAGATCTGGAAGGTGGGCTGGCGTACGGCGCGGAATTGTGAAGGGGAATCATTCTATGATATGCCTTACTATGAACAGCTGCAGTATACGGGAGACAGCCGTATCCAGGCCTTGATTGGATTATATACGACAGGGGATGACCGGCTGATGCGTAAGTGTATTGTGGATTTCTACCATTCACGTACACCGGAAGGTTTAACACAGGGTCGCTATCCGAGCAGCCGTCTGCAGATTATTCCTACGTTTTCGCTGTTCTGGGTCTCAATGATCCATGATTACTGGATGCTGAGGAAGGATGATGCTTTTGTGAAGCAGTTCCTGCCGGCAATCTGTGAGGTGATGTCGTGGTATGAGGAGCGTATTGATGAGAAAAAGCAAATGCTTGGTCCGCTGACCCGGTGGAATTTTGTGGACTGGGATAATTTTAACAGCTGGGGTGTAGCTCCCGGCGCGGAGAAAGGGAATTCATCTATTCTGTCGATGCAGCTGGCGGCAACGCTGAAACAGGCAGCGGAAATCTTAAAGGCTTATAAAAATGAACACCAGGCAAAACTGTATACTGATCTGGCTGCAGAGCTGAGCGAGAATACCTATAAGCAGTGTTTTAACGCGCAAAAAGGCCTGATGGCGGATACGCCGGAACAGGATTCTTACAGTCAGCATGCGGGGATCTGGGCGGTGTTAAGTGATGCGGTAAATGAAAAGGAGGCAAAGGTGCTGATGAAAAACATACTTACTGCGGATTCTATCGGAAAGGTGACGTTTTTTTACCGCTTTTACCTGACGCAGGCGCTGAAGAAAGTTGGAATGGCGGATCAGTATTACAACTTATTGACGCCTTGGCGGGATATGCTGAAAATGGGACTGACTACCTTTGCGGAAAAAACGGAACCTACACGTTCTGATTGCCACGCCTGGAGCGCGAGTCCGAATTATGATTTCCTGGCTACGATCTGCGGAATTATGCCTGAATCCCCTGGCTTTACAAGGGTACTGATTGCTCCTGTCCTGGGTGAACTCAGGGAGGTGAAAGGCAGTATGCCGCACCCTGGCGGAATGATCTCGGTGGACTTTAAAAGGAAAGGTAACGATGGCCTTCAGGCGACGGTCATATTGCCGGAAAAATTGAGCGGCACACTACTTTGGAAAGAAAAAAGAATTTTATTGCACGGCGCCGAGCAGGATTTAGATCTTTAACTCGATTTTTTTCCACATTTTATAGAACATACTAAGAAATTATAGTTAATCATTAGGAAATATTTTATTAGATGGATTTTTGTCCGGTGCGCGGCAGACATATTTCTCATCTGCCCGCCTTTTTTACGGATGGCAGATGTCTGTTATTTATGGTTTAAAAGTGGTAACATTTGGCCCCTATCCATCTGAAATACAGGGTCAAACATCTACTTTCGTTTAACCCATAGATAAAAACCGCCCAACAAATGTCCCAGAAATTGTTAAGATTTTTTTTATAATTTTATTTCGTTATTTAATCTTATTCGTATCTTATTTATACTTAAACTATTGAAAACCGCATTGCATTGGGTTGTTATTATTGTTAAACTACAAAAAGCGGAGGTAAATGTATCAGAAAGAAAGAAATTGCAAATTATTGAGCCGATTGACCTGGGATATTGTCCCAAACGTTGATCACAAGAGTTAATTGATTTTTCATTTAAAAACACACAAGCATGGATAATGAAGATTTATTCAGATTACTTGCGGGTAAAAAAGCTTTAAGAACAGAGCTGAAAGACGAATTGGGCCACCTAATTAAAAGAGAGGTTTTCTCTAAAAGCCAGATTATCCTTACCCCAGGACACGTTTCAAACAGAGTTTGGTTTATTGAAAAAGGTGCCGCAATGGCATATGTTTACAGAGATGACAAGAAGGTTCCCTTCTGGTTCTGGAATGAGCACGATATTGTTGTGGATATCCACAGCTTTTTCAAACAGATGCCTTCAGATGCTTACATTGAATTGCTGGAGCCGAGTATACTGATGTCTATTTCGTACGATCATGTTCAGCAAATGGTGAACAAGTTCCCGGAGTGCAATGGCTATATCCAGGGATTGATGGAGGACTATAGCAAAAAAAGCCAGGACCGGATGGTTAAATTAGCCTGCTCCGCCGAGGACCATTACCTGTCATTGATCAAAGAATCCCCTTTTGTATTCAGAAAAGCTTCTGTCGAAAGTATTGCCTCCTTTCTCGGGATCTCCAGAAAAACGTTGAACCGCATCCGCTACAAACACCTCCGAGATTAATCCCCCCTTGTACTGCTGAGTATATTATTGTTTGGTATCCTTCCTATAGCCTTCTATTTTTATTAGCACTTCCTTCACGTATATATCTACACTCCAGTTTCAATGCCTCCGGATTATACGGTTAAGGGACAACTGACCAACCTCTTTTTGGTCAGTTGTCCCTTTTGCTTTATCGCTTTCGCCGTAACTTGGAGGTACAAATCTCTGAAAAGATTGATTTTTAAAAAGGACATTTTAATGTTATGATTATGAATCTACACCCATTTATTATCATTGTAAGCGGTTTCCTGGTTATTTTATGGGTTTACTCCGCATTGTCAAAACTGACAAACTGGGATTATTTTAAACACGCAATGAAGATCCAGGTATTTCCATTATGGATGTGCAAAATTCTGATTTACGTGATCCCGGCATTGGAGCTGGCTCTGGCTATATCTCTGCTGTTTAATGCAACGCGCCTGTATGGAATGTATGCTTCGTTTTTTGTGATGGGAATGTTTACGCTTTATATCGGTGGTGCCGTGTTTAAATGGTACGATAGGTATCCATGTGCATGCGGCGGACTCTTTGGCCGCCTGGGATGGAAAAGGCACTTCAAAGTAAATATTGTGCTTACCCTGATTGCTATGGTTGGGGTGTTACTGATGGAACTATAAACTATGCTTATAGATTGCTAAATCCCTGATGTTCGCTTTTGCTCATTGTTAAATTATGTTTATTAATTGTTGTTTTAATCTGGAAATGTCCCGTGGATGCGGGCATTTTCTTTTTATAATCAAGGAGATCGAATTTGTAATGGGGAGTAAAATTAAACTGAGCTAATTACTAAATACCGGAACTGACAATAAATACTTGGAAATCACAGAAAATAACCAGAACTGATACTAAATGCCCCGAAGGACATTAAACACCCGGAATTGAGTCTTAATAGTAAATAGAAGAGCCCGGAAAAACCGGGCTCTTTCTGATTGGATGTCAATTATTAAGGTAGTATTGTTAAGGTAAACAGGTTTCAGTTTGCATGGGAGCAAAACTGTTGGACTATAGAACACACCACCTCTAACGTCCTATCACAAGTATATTACGGGATTATGGCTAGCCCGGATCTATTTAATGATTATTTATTTATACTTTTTTTCTCTGCCCTGCTTAAACCACATGTTTTTCCGGGTACTCTATTGGCGTTTCTATGGCTTTAATTGCGTTATGCAGGCGCAACATATATACTGCAATGGATTTCGACCCCTCATGTGCCTTAATGTAAGCGAAGTGCGATTCTAAAAACAAAGGTACATCCTCCACTACTACCCCACTCTCCAGTGTGATCCGCGCTGGCAACTCGATTCCTGTAAAGTATCCTTCTAATTCTTCTGCTGTCATATGTGTAAAGTTAAAGAATTTACCGGGGTTCTCAAAAATTTTGATCATCTGCGCTTGGTCCGTATGTCCCGGGGATCGGGATATCGAGCAGGCGCAGATAAACGCCAAGCTGTGCACGGTGATGAATCGTCTGACTTAAAGCAAGCCTGACAAGGCCTCCCTTAGTTGTCTCCACCAGTATTTGCCCGCCATTTCTGAGTATCCAGGAAGGAAGCAGATCTTCTTCTTTAGCATTCTTTAGAGCTTCCTGAGCTCCTGAAAGTGATTGATCAAACAGAGCAAGCAATTCCTGATTATCGTTCCATACTTTAGGGGTATAGGCTTCTTTTGCAAAATCAAACTCCTCTGTATTAAATGCCATGGTAGCCCAGCCGGGAAGCTCGGCAATATGCTGTGCAAGAATGCTCATGGACATGCTTTTTACGTGTGGCTTGTAATCTTTCTGATCTTCAGGAATAAGCATCAGCATTTTTCTGGTGACAATAGATTCGCTATTCAGCTCTTCCAGGAATTCGTTTAAGGTTGACATAATCTTGTTGTTTTTTGTGATCAATTTTGAATAAGATCCAAATTAACAACAGCCAGGTGACAACAGCATGTCAGCAGCATAAAATTTTTGCAAATGTCTAAAGTAAGTTTTGCGCTATAGCTCTATGCAACTCCATAACCCTATCTTTTAATACATCTGGCTGTACCACCTTTGCATAGTCGGCAAAAGTCATAAACCACCTGGCAAAGCCCTCAATTGAAAGAGTTAGAAAATTCATCAAAACTCCATCAGCAGTTTCAATCTCGCTAATATATCCATTATAGTACTTCTGTTCGCCCAAATGCAATACCGCCTCCGGAGCAACACATACCGTTACTTCCTGCAACTGACGATCATGATAGATATCCTTCAGGTATGCTTTTAAAGAGATATGCACATCCACAAAAGTATCCTCCCCAAGCTCAATACCCGTTATCCTGTCGAACCGGAAATCACGGTAAGCCTTTCGCTCCCGGCAATAAGCCAGCAGATGCCAGTAGTTATCCATATAAAACACCCCGATTGGCTCAATCATCCTTTTGGTATGTTCCTGCCGGTAATAGGCAAAGTACCCCAACTGAATTACCCTTTTCCCCGCAATGCCCTTAAGGATAACCTGTAAAGGATTTACACTCCCCTCCTGCTGCAGGGGGCGACTCATTTTCACTACCTCGATCCTGTCGTCAATAGTCTCAATCAGATCTTTCTCCGCATTCCGCAGTACCGCTTTTATTTTATACAAAGCACTGCTATAGTTCGTTAAATTCGCTGCATCTGTTAAACCAGCCACCAGCTTTTCTGCCGTAATAAAAGCCATAGCCTCCTCCTGCGTAAACATCACAGGCGGCAAGCGATACCCTTCCAACAGTGAATACCCAACACCCGCTTCGCCAATGATAGGAACTCCTCCTTCCTCAAGCGACCGGATATCGCGATAAACCGTCCTCAGACTAATCTCAAAACGGGTAGCAATGTCCTGCGCCTTTACCACCTTGCGGGATTGTAACTGAATGAGGATTGCTGTTAAGCGGTCTATACGATTCATACCAACAAATGTAAAAAACTGCCGCTATGAAAAGTAAAAAAGATATTCCTACACAGAATCTCATCCAGATCCCCAGTTGCCCTTCCAAGTGGTAAAAATGAAGAAATTATAAAAACAAGTGACTCCCATTTATTCAGAAAACAATGCTGGTACAATTTGTACTCGTACATTATTTTGTGCCACACTACAACCCAATAATATAAAATATCCAGGTTGATCACACATTCTAAGAAGTATAAAAACTAGTAACACATGTGCATTCCAGAAAATTACGTTGGTACAATTTGTACCATCACATTATTTTGTATTACACTCCTATCTGTAATATAAAATTTTCAAATTGATCACCACCTAAAAAGAAGAAAATCGATGGCACCCAGG
>JAATFQ010000136.1 GCA_015655115.1 Sphingobacteriales bacterium | reverse complement strand
TCCGTCACTTTTGGTGAAGGACTATTGATGTGTGTACTACTATAAGTACGGTCCTGACGCTTCAAAATGCAATCTTAAAGTTAACAACTTAATGCATCTGATTTCGCCTTTTAGGATTTTCACCAAAATTGACGGAGAACCAGTTTTGCCGAAACTCCCAATATGGACAAGAGTTCGATTTGCAGAACCCAATTAATGCGAAAAGTGAAAAATTACTATATTACGTCATTCAACTAACGTAGCCATGAAAATATATAGCCATATGCCTGATCTTGAACTTGTTAATTTATTGAAAGATGGCGATAGTAGTGCATTTACAGAAATCTACAGCCGTTATTGGCCGTTGTTGTTTATTACAGTAAGAAAAATGATGGAAGACGATGATGGGGCTCAGGATGTAGTTCAAGAAATATTTTCAAAATTATGGGAGAGGGCTCCTGAGTTGGATTTGTCCAGTTCACTTTCTGCTTACCTCTACGGCGCTGTTAAATTTCAGGTTTTTAACTTATTCCGACATGAACGGGTTAAAGCTGCATCTTTTGAAGACCTTGTAAATTTTCTCAATGAAGGGCATTATCAGGTCGATGAACATTTTAGGCACCAGGAACTGGTAGAAGCAATAGAGGCTGAAATAGCGACTATGCCTGAAAAAATGCGAGAGATTTTTGTTCTGAGCAGAAAAGAGCAACTTTCCCATAAAAACATTGCACTGAAATTGAACATCGCTGAAAGCACCGTCCGTGAGCAAATCAAACGTGCTTTAAAAAGGTTAAAAGCGAAACTGGGTGATGGCAATTTCCCTCTTTTGCTGGTATTACTTTACCTTAAAAAATAATTTTATAAAAAAAGAGGAGCTTGTCCCCCCAAGCCCCTCTTTAAGGTACTTAGTTATATATCACAAAATTCACTTTGATGACTAAGCAGGAAGTAATTCAGATAATTGAAAAATACCAGGATAGAAATGGATCTGCAAGGGAAGATGCTATGCTGGAGTCCTGGTTAGTTAGTTATCTAAAGCGGGAACGTGTCACTGATTACCCCAAAGATTTTGATTATCGACAAGCAAAAAGTCTTTCAAAAATACTGGAAGGTTCACAAGTGCTACGTCCCCAGCAAAATTCTGTAACCAAACTTTGGGTAAAGGTTACACTTGTGGCTGCCTCCCTGATACTGATAACCAGCATTGGACTGAGGATTTGGGTTGCTGGTCAGAGAGATTCCCAACTGGTTTTAATCAATGGCCATGATATTACTGCAGGTAAAAACGGAGCAACACTCACCCTGGCAGATGGCAAAGTGATTAAACTTAGTGATGCCAAGAAAGGAATAAAAATAGACCTTACCTCATTGAGATATGATGATAATACTGCTATTGAAGGATTAAGGGATAAATCTCCTAAAAAATCATTTGGTAGTGAGGTGAATGCTCCTCTTCAATCTTCTAGCATTATTGCCGCTACAGCCCGCGGGCAGACCTATACCCTGATTTTACCTGACGGGACAAAAGTATGGTTAAATGCAGCCAGTTCGCTTAAAATTCCTGTTTCCTTTGAAAAATCAAAATGGAGAGAAGTTTTTCTAATCGGTGAGGCTTATTTTCAAGTCCAGCACAATTCCAGTCAACCTTTTATTGTTAAAACTGAAAACCAGCTTGTGCAAGATATCGGAACCGAATTCAACATTAACGCATATGCTGATGAAGAAATTGTAAAAACGACTTTAGTTGTGGGTAGTGCAATGGTGCGTTCTGGTAAGCCGCCTCATGAACTAAAATCTGCAAATATTAATGAGATAGATGAAAAGGCGGTAATTCTTAAGCCAAAACAGCAATCTATATTGAATAACAACCTGCTAACAGTGAAAAATGTTGAGCCAAGTGAAGCTATAGCTTGGAAAGATGGTTATTTTAAATTTAAAGACATCACCATAGAGCAAATCATGCAACAGATTTCCCGGTGGTATAATGTGGAAGTTGTATATGTTGGAAAGCATAAAAATACACTTTTTAGTGGTCGGATTTCCAGGTCAAAAGATATCAGCAAGGTGCTTGAGATAATCGCTTCGGCACAATTATTACACTTTGAGATTGAGGGAAGGAGGATCAAGGTTATGCAATAATATATACCTCAACAATCTTGATTAATAAAAATCAGGAGCCGTTGAAGAGCTCCTGACTGAAGCTTAGCTCTTGAATAATAATTCATATCATCAACCGCAAACTGCCCGCAACATCCGCGAAAATGAACAGGCATAAGCATTAAACCAAACTAAACAAATGTACAATTTTTACTACAAAAAACTATGGGCGTTTACGCGGCCTATAGCTAACCTATTGTTCGTCATGAGACTCACTACCATGATACTAACACTTTCCGTTTTACAGCTAAGTGCAAATACTTTTGCACAGAAGATTAAGCTGTCGGAAAAAAATGCACCCTTATTGCAAGTGTTCGATAAAATCAGCCTTCAGAGTGGATATGATTTTTTTGTTTCCAAAGATCTGTTGGAACAGGCAGGGCCAGTAAATATTGATATTAAAAACGATGACATTAGGGTAGTGCTGGACGAAATATTTCACAATCAACCTTTAAGTTATGTGATTGAAGATCGATTTGTGAAAATCCAGAAAAAAGAACAAGGCTTATTTAATAAACTCACACAGTACCTTGCCGAAACTGATATAAAAGGTCAGATTTTGGATGAAAACCATCGGCCTTTGGTGGGGGCTGTTATACAAGTCATAGGAATGGAGAAAACTGCAAGGAGTGATCAATCAGGTAATTTTCATCTAATGAACGTTCCTGAACAGGCAGTAATCAGGGTAAGTTTTATAGGTTTTTTATCAAAAGACATTTCCTTGAAGGAATTGACTAAATCTGGAATTATAATAATGAAGGAAGCAATTGGAACGCTTGATGAAACCATCGTACAGGGATATGGAACAATAACTCAGCGACTTAATACGGGTAATATTATTAGGGTAACTGCGGCAGAAATTGATCGACAGCCAATATCTAGCCCATTAGGTGCGCTACAGGGTAAGGTAACAGGATTAGATATTTCTCAAACGGATGGTTTACCGGGTGGATATTATTCTGTTGTTATTCGTGGGAAAAATTCGATCAGTGAGGGTTCTGAACCGTTATATGTTGTTGATGGTGTGCCCTTTACAAATGAAAGTATGGGCACATTTCCAGGGACGAAATTTAGCACAAGTCCAATTAATACGATTGATCCAAAATCTATTGAGAGTATAGAGGTATTGAAAGATGCTGATGCAACTGCGATTTATGGATCAAGAGGAGCGAATGGAGTAATTTTGATTACTACAAAAGGCGCTAAAATAAGCGCATCAGGTTTTGATGCTACGTTGCAAACTGGTTTTAATGCCGCTACCCGTTTGATTAAAATGATGAATACACAAGAGTATTTAACTATGCGTAAAGAGGCATATAAAAATGATAATATTATACCTACCGCATTAAATGCACCAGATTTAATGGCTTGGGATACTACACGATACGTAGATTGGCAAAAAATGGCAATAGGCGATGCTGGGCACAACTCAAATTTTAACATGAGTTTTGTTGGCGGTAATAGTAATACTTCTTTCCGTTTAGGTGGAGGCTATCATGAGGAGGTACCTTTATATTCGCAAAGCAGTTTATCTGGTAAAGGTTTTTTTTACAAACGAGGTTCGGTAGACCTGAATGTTTTGCATACCAGCAATGATAAAAAGTTCAATATTTCACTCACTGTCAGATACAGCTTAGACAATAGCAACTATAGTCAAGGTGTTTATTCTGCATCTTCTTTAATTACCCCACCTAATGCACCCTATCCTTACGATAAGGAGGGCAACCTGGTTTGGAGTGAAGGCGGTGCGTCTTTTAATAACCCATTTGGTACGCTAGGTATTACCTATAACGCTAAAAATAATATACTTACAAATAATGTGAATGCAAGTTATAAGATTTTGCGTGACTTAACCTTTATTACTAGCGCAGGTTATACGAATTTGCAATACAACGATGTTCAGGCAGCGCCCAAAGCGGCGCAGAATCCGTTATTAAGTCCGGTAAGTTATACTTATTTTAACGACAAATCAGTAACTACTTGGATTATTGAACCTCAATTGAAATACAAACGGAAATTTGGACCGGGTAATTTGGAAGCTTTGATTGGCGGGAGTTTGCAAAATCAAACCATAAATGCGGGGTTCCAAAGCGGAACGGATTATTCTAGCGATGCTTTAGTCGGCACTCTATCTGGTGCAACTACCTATAATGCTCAGCTTTCAGGATCGCAGTATCGTTACAATGCGTTATTTGGCCGGATAAATTATAATATTAACAATACTTATATAATAAACGCTTCTGGAAGAAGAGATGGATCTTCGAGATTTGGGCCAGGCAGGCAATATGCAAATTTTGGAGCCATCGGTTTAGCTTATATATTTTCAGAAACCAAGTTTATTCAGGATAAGCTTCCATTCCTTAGTTTTGGAAAATTACGTGGAAGTTATGGTGTGACTGGAAGTGACAACATTGGCGACAATATGTTTTTAGATGCCTGGTCGATTACGCCTGGTTCTTATTACCAGGGCCAGAACGGAATTGCACCTAACCGGTTATTTAACGAAAATTATGCATGGGAAACCAATCGTAAATTAGAAGGTGGACTTGAACTTGGCTTTTTGAAAAATAGAATCATGCTAACGACCAGTTGGTATCAAAACCGCAGTGGTAATCAATTAATTAATTATCAGCTTCCAAACCAAACAGGTTTTTCATCAATTCTAAGTAATTTCGATGCGGTTGTTCAAAATCGGGGATGGGAATTTACCCTGCAAACGCAAAATATCCGCGAAATAAATTTCTCTTGGTCTTCAAACTTTAATATATCCCTTTCAAAAAATAAGTTATTATCGTTTCCAGGGATTGAAAATACCAGCTACAACAGTACCTATATCGTAGGGCGCCCACTAAGCCTTAAGCGCTTCCTTCATTATACTGGCATCGACAGTAAAACTGGATTATTTACATTTGAATCTACTGACCGTGTAAATGGTAGAACTGTAATCGTTGATGATGTACCAGCATTCTTTGGGGGGGTTAGTAATAGTTTTACTTACAAAAAATTTCAGTTGGATATTTTTCTGCAATTTGAAAAACAGAATAAGCTGAATTATCTATCGCAGATTACTACCGTACCAGGAACTTTAGGAAATCAACCTGAAGCCTTATTGGACAGGTGGCAAAACCCAGGTGATGTTCGCAGTTTTCAGCTTTATACCACTTCCAGCGCCGGTGCTACAGCTTGGAAAAATTATACTACCTATTCAGATGCTGCTTATTCTGATGCGTCATATATCCGACTTAAAAATGTGTCTTTAAATTACCGGTTGCCAACTTCAATTTCACAAAAGATTAAGTCAAAAGTAGTTAATGTCTTTTTTCAAGGCCAGAATATGGCGGTGTTGACACATTATAAAGTAGGAGATCCTGAAAGTGGAGGATTGGGAAATCCATTGGTCTCAACCTATTCAATAGGTATTAAATTAGGATTTTAAATCGGTTAATTTTAATGTTATGATAAAGAAATTAAAAATCAATCAAATAATAAAAGGAGCAATAATACTTCTTTCTATCGTTATATTTTCTACATTTTTCTCCTGCAAAAAATTCCTTGAAGTGCCAACTTCAGTTGGACAATTATCTACAGAACAGATATTTAGCGACTCTCTTTTGACGGATAATTCTATGAAGTCAATCTATATCAAACTTGTCTCTGTGGCAGACCCCGGTTATAGACAAACACTTGCCCTGGGCCTGGCGGCAGATGAACTTAATATGGCTTCACCCTCAGGTGATTATCAACAGTTTTTGACGAATTCATTAACGAATAGCAATGGACGTATTTCAGCTTTTTGGAATGATTACTATAATATAGTTTATTCCGTTAACCTCAATTTAGAAAATCTGGAAAGCCACAAGCCAATTAACACGGCGCTCTGGAACCGTTATATTGGGGAAGCCCATTTTTTACGTGCTTTTATTTACTTCCAAATGGTTAATATGTTTGGTGATGTTCCGCTTGTACTGAAATCAGATTATTCTGCAAGCATGAATATGCCACGTACCCCCGTTAGTCAGATTTATGATCAAATACTAGAAGACTTAAATCAAGCTAATAATTTGTTAGCCGTTCAATATGATGGAGCAACAACTATACGTGCTAATAAATTGATTTCGCAAGCTTTACTTGCGCAAGTTTATCTATATCAACAGAATTGGCAAAAAGCAGAAGAAACCTCTAATCTGGTTTTGCAGTCGGGAAAGTTTAAATTAGTTAAGGTCGATCAGATCTTCCTTAAAAACAACCAGGAGGCCATATTTCAACTAATGCAGTATAGCACAGGGGATAGCCAGAAAAATTTGGAAGCCAGTACTTTTGTCCCTAAAAATGCCACTACCATTCCAACTTATCCGTTACAAAAAAGTTTAGTAGATGCTTTCGATAATACGGATGCAAGAAAAGCAGCCTGGATAAAATCCAATGTCATTAACAGGGTAACTTATTACTATCCTTATAAATATACTGCTATCCTCGCAACAGGTAATGCTCGTGATGAATATACTACTTTGTTCAGGCTTGGAGAACAATACCTGATCAGGGCAGAATCTGCAGCCCAATTAGGTCATAATGATCTTGCAATTTCTAGTATAGACAGCATCCGGAAAAGGGCAGCACTTCCTTTATGGAAAACTGTTTCTCCGATAAGTTCCACTACTGATTTATTAAACGAAGTGTATAAAGAACGTCGATTAGAATTAATGGTGGAACGGGGACATAGATGGGATGACTTAAAACGGCTAAACCAAGCCAATACAGTTTTAGGAAGCATTAAAACAGGTTGGGAAAGTACCGATGTATTATTTCCCATTCCCATAACCCAGTTGACTAATAACCCTTTTCTTAAGCAAAATCCTGGTTATTGATTATACCAACACGATGTCAGGGGATTATAATTCCCCTGCTTTTTAAAATGCTAAAAGCTAAATAAGTAATGACCGAAAGTATCGTTAATGTATCGGGGCTATCGCACCGGTATAGTCGTGCATGGGCAATCCATGACATAAATTTTGAAATTAGACAAACAGGAATCCTAGGTTTGCTGGGTTCTAACGGGGCTGGGAAATCTACCACCATGAATATTATGTGTGGGGTATTAAACCACACCCTTGGACAGGTAACCATTGACGGAATTGACCTGCGTAAATACCCCCTGAAGGCAAAAAAACAGATTGGTTTTCTTCCGCAGAATCCTCCATTATATTTTGATTTAACTGTAGATGAGTACCTTAGACATTGTGCATGGCTTCGGCAAATCCCAGATAAAGAAATTAAACAGGCCGTTAAAGACGCCAAAGTACGCTGTGGGGTAGATCATTTTAGTAAACGCTTGATTAGTAATCTTTCCGGTGGGTACCGACAGCGTGTAGGTATTGCTCAGGCAATTATTCACCGGCCTAAATTAGTGGTATTGGATGAACCAACCAATGGACTCGATCCAAACCAAATTCTGGAAGTAAGAAAACTGATTAGGGAAATCGCAGAGGAGCGATCGGTAATTTTCTCTACGCATATTCTTTCTGAAGTGCAGGCACTTTGTAAAGATATAGTCATGATTGAGCAAGGTAGCGTCGTTTTTTCAGATACGATGGAAGCTTTTGACAACTATGTGGCGCCAAACAGTATGATGATCAGCTTTGAACAGCCACCATCTAAGAGAGAATTGCTTTCAATTGAAGGTATAAAACAAGTAGAGTTTATCACGAGCAAAAAAGTTAGGCTACAGTTTTCCGGAGACAATACGATTACCGAAAAAATTATTGACATCAGTGTGACCGAAGGATGGCGCTTACAGGAAATCAATCTTGAAAAAACATCCCTGGACACCGTATTTGCGCAACTATCAAACCAAAATCATAATGAAAACCATTCTCAGAATAGCTAGAACAGAGCTTAGTACGTTATTCTATTCGCCAATTGCATGGCTTATATTGACTGTATTCGCTTTTCAGACTAGTTTGCAATATACAACATTACTTGGAAATTGGGAAGCCGCACAGCAGCTTGGCAATAAACTCAGCGACCTAACTTTTAATATATTTACAAGTGAAAGATATGGCGGACTTTTTCCTCAGGTGCAATCGAAACTTTTTCTTTATATCCCATTACTTACAATGGGCCTGATGAGCCGGGAAATAAGTAGTGGCTCAATTAAGTTATTGTTATCTTCCCCTATACGGATTAGCCAAATTATATTCGGTAAATTTTTTGCAATGATGGCTTATGGATTATTGCTGATCGCTATCCTAATTGTGGTCATTATCACCGGGGCAATATCTATCCAGAACTTGGACGTACACTCGTTAATCTCTGGCTTACTTGGTATTTACCTTGTTATTTGTGCATATTCGGCCATTGGACTTTTTATGTCATCCATTACTTCATATCAGGTAGTCGCCGCTATCAGTACACTTGTAACTTTAGCGGCATTGGGTTATGTTGGAACCCTGTGGCAGGATATCAATATTTTAAGAGAAATCACCTACTTTTTATCAATTTCAGGCCGCGCCACCCAAATGATTAGTGGGCTTATTAGTACCAAAGACCTATTGTATTTTATTTTAGTTAGTGGTATGTTCCTTGGTTTCAGTATCCTAAAAATGCAGGCGGCAAGAGCATCAAACCCAGGTTACATTGCCGCGGGGAGATATGCAATACTTACCATTGTTGTCTTGTTCATAGGCTACCTAACTTCTATTCCAACGTTGATAGGTTATTATGATATGACCGCTACTAAAAGCCGTACGTTGACAGTCGCAAGCCAGAACATTGTTAAACAGATCAAACACCCTTTGCACATCACAACATATGTGAATCTATTGGATAGAAATGCCCATTCATCATTGCCATCAAATCAGATGGCTAATATAGCTATGTTTGGGATGTATACCCGTTTTTTACCAAATACCAAGTTTAATTTTGTTTATTTCTACGATGTTACCAAAAATGAGAAGCTTTACAAGATGAACCCGGGTCTAAGCACTAAATCTTTAGCTAAGAAAATAGCTAAATCCAATCAAGTTGATTTTAAGATATTCAAGAGTCCCGAACAAATCCGAAAGATAATCGATCTTCGACCCGAAGAAAACCGGATGGTGAGGCAATTAACCTTAGATGGCAAACAAACATTTTTGCGATTGTTTGATGACATGCAGCGCCAGCCCTCAGAAGCAGAGATTTCTGCCGCCCTTAAAAGATTGGTAATAAAGGTCCCTAAAGTAGGCTTTATTATAGGGCACCAGGAAAGAGATATCGACCGGAATGGAGATCGCGATTATAAATTGGTAGCAACCGATAAAACATTTCGATATTCAATGCCGAATTTGGGATTTGATGTTGAAAAATTTGACTTGGAAACTTCGCAAATACCTCCAGATCTGGATATCCTCGTAATTGCTGATCCACAGATTCCATTTTCACCTGTAGCTCAGAAGCGCCTATTTAAATATTTAGAGGACGGTAAAAACATGCTGATTGCGGGGGAGCCGGCAAGACATGATGTATTAACTCCTATATTCCAACAGATTGGAGTTGTAATGGAAGAAGGAACATTAGTGCAGGAAAGTAAAGATTATGCTCCTGATTTCTTACTTGGCAAGCTGGGTGCCCAATCTACTAAAATTTCTAAATATTATGACGTAATGCGTCAAGGGGATGCATTTCTGAGCTTACAAGGCACGGCGGCATTCTTAACAACCCCCACAGGTGGGTATAAAGCGACCCCAATTGTTTCACTTGAAAGTAAATTGACCTATAGAGCCGCATTGCCTTTGGATTTGGAAGACCGGGATCGGAAATTCAACCAAAGCGCAGGTGATCAAAGAAGTTTAGGATCACCTGCTATTGCGTTGCAACGGTCTATTCATGGACGAGATCAGCGTTTGATTGTACTTGGAGATGCAGATATCATGAGCAATGCCGAAATTTTGAGAACTAAGCCTAAGACATCAAATCTTCAATTTGTTACCCAACTCTTTAGCTGGCTTTCTAAAGAGAGTTTCCCTATTGATACTAGCAGACCTATGCCAACTGACAACCTAATTAAAATATCTGCATCAGGTATTGGTAAACTAAAGTTAGTTCTTTTAGGTATTCTGCCTATATGTCTATTGGCTGCAGGATCTATACTATTAATTAGCAGAAAAAGAAAATAGGCAGGTCATTGCTATGATAAATATTGGTAGTGATGGTTATCAAATTAACGGTGTCTTGTAACCCTCCCAGATTTCGAATCGTCCTACTGATGAGAATTCAAATTTATACAAATTAATCCAACTTGAAAGAAGTTGGATTAATTTGAACACGCGCCGGCAGGGCTTTATACTCCATTGGCGTTTACCATTTAGCGCTTCATGTGGTCTGGAGGAGTTATATCCTGCATCCATTCCTCTGCTCATATTTTGTACCTGCATAATCTCAAATCAAACTGCTATTTTCGTTATTTGCTCATCCATAATATAAACAACAATTAAATACTCCGCACTCCTGTAGTGTTAAACAGGCCCAGGTATAAGAAGGATTTAACTGACCATTCGGTTATTGAACCGATGTCCGGTTTTTGTATATTGGAAGGGATGATGCAAAACTATTTATTTAACAGTTCAAATCTTTTTGTGATTTGATCTTTGCCAAACTGCCTCACTTCTTCAGATCCGCCAAAACCTACTTCCTGTTCACCATTGGCAAGCCTTTGAAAGACCGTACTGGCAAATTCACTTACGTTAACACCGTAAGTATGCAACCCTTCCCCTCCTAAGTCTGTATCGACCGCAGGCGGGATAATTTCTAGCACGGTTATTCCACTATTTTTAAGCTGCCGTCTCAAGGATAAGGTAAAGGAATGAAGCCCTGCCTTGGTGGCACAATATACAGGAACTTTCGCGTAGGGAACAAATGCAAGACCTGAAGTCACATTAATACTGGTAGCGGAACCAACAGTATGTAGATGATCCATAAAAAGCGATATCAGGTGGATGGGCGCCTCTAAATTTATCGCAATTTCCTCCTGATAAGCTGACCGATCTGCCACATGAGGACTATCAAAGTTCCAAAATCGCTGTATTCCTGCGTTGTTAACCAGCATGTTTAAATCAGGAAATTGCCCGATGATTTCAGTTGCCAATTTAATCCGTTCGGCAGGCTCCCCAAGGTTACATTCAAAAATGTTGAGGTCCGGCATCATCTGTTTGCAGATTGCAAAATTTCTTTCCTTCTGCCACAGATAATTACTTTATTACCTGCGTTATAGAATTCTTTTGCCTATTCAAGTCCTATACCACTACCACCGCCGGTAATAAGGACTGTGTAATTTTTAGTATTCATGTCGTTTATATGTTGTTAAATTATAGCGGCGAGCTTGCTAATGACTTGCTCCTCCGTTTACCAGCAAATGTTGCCCATTGACGAAGGAGGAGAGGTCGCTTGCGAAAAACTCCGCAACGTTGGCCACATCTTCCACTTCGGCAAGTAGTTTCATAGGATTGGCTTCAATCAGCCACTTAATCGACGGCTCGTTTGGGTCAGTGAATATTCCTGCGTTATTTACGGCGTAAGGAATAATGGAGTTTACAGTAATGCCCCTGCCTCCAATTTCTTTGGCAAGTACCTCCACCAAATACTTAGGGGCAGTTTTGCTGCCACCATATATTGCCACACCATCGAATGGATAAACTGTCGTGCTTGAGGAAATATTTATGATACGACCACCATCGGCAATATGTTTAGCGGCTTGCTGCAAAGTGAAAAATGCACCTTTAGTGTTCGTATCAAATAAAAGATCGAATTGTTCTTCAGTAAATTCTTCGACAGGTACATCCACTAATTCTACACCTGCATTAGCAACAACAATATCTATTTTTTTAAACATTTCTTTTGCTTCGCGAAACAGTCGCTCAATTTCCGACGGTTGGCGGATATCTGCCTGGATAGCGACAACTTTCACACCCATTGCCTGAATACAGCTGACCACATCCTCGGCTGAGACTTTATCTTTTGAATAATTGATTACGATGTCTGCGCCTAACGCAGCATACCGCTCAGCAATCGCTCTACCCAGACCCCTGGCTCCGCCGGTTACCAAAGCAACTTTGTTTTTTAAAGAATTCATATTTAACTTTTTCTGTTTGATTCCAATTACGCCATTGCTCCATTTACACCTATATTTTGCGCACTGACCCACTTCGCATCATCTCCCGCCAGGAATGCAACTACACTCGCAATGTCCTCCGGCTCGCCAAGCCTGTTAAAAGCAGATAGAGATTTGGCTCCGTCAATGGCTTGCTGTGGCTTGCCTTTAATGAATAGCTCAGTATTAGTTGGACCGGGAGAGACAGTATTCACCGTGATTCCGCGCGCACCGATTTCTTTCGAAAATACCCGGGTAAGTTGCTCAACCGCAGCTTTTGTAGCTACATATGTACTATACGTAGGCAACATTACCCTGTTAACAGAAGTAGAGAAGTTAATAATTGATCCGTTTTCTGCCAATTTGGTAGCTGCCTCACGCAGCATGAGAAAAGTTCCTTTCACATTGACGTTAAACTGCTTGTCAAAATCTTCATCGGTTGTGTCTTTCAATAACTTGGTGATCATAATACCGGCGTTATTAACTAAAATGTCAACCTTTCCAAAATGTTGTATAGCAGAATCGAAAAGACTTTTAACGTCTTGTGCATTACTGACATCGGCTTGGATCGCTATTGCCAGGCCTTGGTTGGAAACGATGTGCTGAACAACTTTCTCCGCATCAGCCTGACTACCTGAATAATTAACAACTACTTTAGCACCTTCTGCTGCAAGTTTTTTTGCAACCGCTGCACCAATCCCGCGGGATGCGCCAGTCACAATAGCAACCTTTTCATTTAATTTTTTCATTTTCTTTGTATTGAATTATTATTATACAAAGGTACACGGTTTCAGAACCTGGAAAAATGTAGCTTCCTAAGATAAGTGTGTATATAACTAAGACTTATTCTAATGTTTATCATTACGGTAGGAAGATGGGGAGTTTCCGCACTGTTTCTGGAAGTATTTGCTAAAATGTGCAGAATCATTGAACCCTAATTGATATGCAATCTCCTTTATTGATTTAGAGGTGTTCTGCAGCAGCGATTTAGCATATGTGATGTTTTTCTCAGTTATCCACGTGCCTATTGTTTTTCCTGTTTTGCTCTTGATTACATTACTTACGTGATTGGGATGAAGGTTTTGGGCATCAGCGTAATCCTGAATCCTGAAAGGGTGCTGAGCTATACCGTCTGAAATGTTCCTGAAGTGCATTTCCAGATCCTTCCTGAATTGCTTAACAATCTCGGAGCTCCGGTTACCCTCGTATATTGGATTATAACCCATGCCAAAATGCTCCTTATACTTTAACAACAAAGCAAAAAACAGACTGGCAATTATTTTTGTTCGAAAAGGCGATTGACTAATATATTCCTGATAAATCTGTAAGTAAAGGCGTTCAAACTGTTGGTAAATTTGAGCATCTGTAACTAGTGCAGGTGCTGTCTCAGTTAATAGGAATGGAAATTCCTCAAAAAAATCCTGATGGAAATTCTCCTTCAGGCATAGCTCATCGAATGTGATGAGATATGCCTGGGCAATGTGTGTATATTCAAAAGACCGGAAATGTCCTGGATTAGTGAAATAAATTGTGCCGGGTTTCAAATCAAAGGTGTGCTGATCAATTTGATACTTGCCTTCGGCCTCTTTGATAAACCCAAACACAAAGAAGTTCAGCCTGCTTACAGGTAAGCTAAACGGCATAGTCTGCTTCAGGTCTGCCAGATTGAAGATGGTAAACTCTGAGTCCAATTGAATCGTTCCGATGGGGATATTCATGTATCGGTATTGGTCTTCCAATGTTTCGAATACCTCACCATTATTACTTTTCATCATTAATTTATCATAGATGTTTGCTAAACAAAGATAGTGTTTAGCATAAATAGTTTTCAAGCTTTGGTTCTTAGCAGGTACTTCAGAAAATACTGCGAAATGAAAACCTTATCTGGATGCAAGTGCTCACGCTGGCTCATATTCTACAGCGTTATATGCCAGAAATCAGATCAAACGAACATAGAACAAAAGATATGCAGGCCGTATTCTGTTATATTCACAAAAACATATATTATCCTGAAAAGTTAAAAGCGCAGATTATGGCTGAACATTAATATGTCGCTAACTAAATTATGCTTCGAACCTTAAAGCACTTGTAGCAAAGTCATTTCGATAACAAATGGCTATTTGCGAGCGGATTCAACTCAAAATTCTCTGATATACTCAGGTAGTAATAATCGTAAAACCTCTTCGTAACCCGATAACATCTGCAAAATTCAAATCCCAAATTTAGAAATTTTTCAGGAGGGCTAACTTAGTTCTTCGATTCTTAGTATATCTATCTAACTATCCATCCTTTTTTATTATGTACTATCATTTTTATTCAGCGTATTGCTTATTATGGGAGGACTTTTTATTAGAATACACTCCGTATATTCTATAAGTATAGCAACTTACATCTTCCTCCCATTATTTCCGATATGTGTTTTAAGAAAAATGACATGAAAGGAGAGTAGCGGTTTTTATGCATTAAACTCTTATAATTGTACTGACTTTTGTCACGTTCCAGTTCCGCATTCTTTAGTGCTTTTTTCAATCGCCTGGATCTCCTGTTGTTCTTCACTGAGACCGACTTTATCCATCAGGATATTACCACCGTTAAATAGTGGGTTGTTGCCCTATTTACTCAACCTGGATGCATCAATATCAAGTTCATTCGCTGCCTCTGATTAAAAGGATTACAGCGAATTAGTATTCATAAATGCAACAAATCACGGCCACAGAATCGAGACTCGTTTTTTTCATAAAATATTCTTTTCATAAAAGGTTAAAATTTAGGGAATTAAATAATTATCTGTTGTATCCGTGTAAAGAAGAGCAATATTTACCTTAGATTTTTGAAATATATATTTATCTTTGCCTCACCTTAAAAAAATAGCTAAGGATAGTATCTCTGAAAGATTGAAAGTTCTCAAATCATTTATCTGCTAAACGTTGCAGATCTTCAAAAAAGTGATTCGAGATTTTTCCCCTAGGGGCTACTATCCCGCTTTACTTTATGTAAAGCGGGATTTTTATTTTTAGAATAACTTCATCTGTGGGTTTATGGCTCCTTTTGCTAAAAAAGGATAATCGCCGATTTGTTCAAATTTATGGTAACCACGGCTTAACGGTCTTCTCAATAATAGCATACGATCTGCATTAGTGCTGGATTGATATACTGCCTTTTCCCAATTTGGCCATACTTTCATAAAGTCATTTTCGAAAATCCTTTTTGCGATAGTTAAATGAGCTTTTCGAGTATAGTGAGGTGTATAGTTTCTTACAGGCCTTAATATCGGACTGGAAAATTTTCTGATATATTTCACCATTTCCGAGAACTCTTTATCATCTTTCACCTTAACATAAAGCGTACAGGTGGGGCTGGGGAAGTAATCAAAACCATAAAGATGTATATTAAATGGTGAAATATTTAGTGTATTTCTTTCGAAGCATTTAGTTAGTTTTTCTTCGTTTAGCAGAGGCTGAATAATATTACAAACGGTAAAATGTGGTTTTGACCAAACTGCGGAATTCCAGCCATAGTCATTCCTACATCGGATCTTCATGTCCATGGCAGCTGAATTAACGAACCCATTCGGCTCTATTATTCCCAGGTACTCATATAAAATGCTATTTTCCATAATTAAATTTTAAAAGCTAATTTACTAATAATTTTAGTAATTAGCTTTTAAAATTTAATCAAGAGCTGATATGGTAAGTTGGATAATATCCTCAAAAACAGATTGATCTGGAGTTGATTTTGCCGTAACACGCATGCCCTTTACTGCGTTAAAAATAAATCTGGCCAGTGCACGGGCGTCCCGCATATTTTTAATCTCTCCACTGTTCTGGCCTTTCCTGATTACCTGGTAAAAAGCATCTTCCATTTGCTGGTCATTTTTGCAGACCACGTTGTTAACTTCCTGATCATGTGGCGCAACTTCAACTTCGGCGTTTACCATAAAGCAGCCTTTCTGCTGTTTGTCACTAATTAAATCAGAGGTCGCCAGTTCCAGTAATTTCTTAACCGTTTCCTTCGCCGAATCTGTTTGATCAATGAGCTGCTGAATCCTTGTCGCTCCTGTGTGTTGGTAGCTTTCCAAGGCCTTTACAAACAAAGTGTGTTTGTCAGTATAAGTGTCGTACAAGCTGGAGCGGCTGATGCCCAAGGCTTCCACAAGGTCTTGCATAGAAGTCCCATTATACCCTTTGTGCCAAAAAAGTTGTATTGCTTTGGTCAGCACCTCTTTCTCATCAAAATCTTTCGTCCTTGCCATAACCGGGAATAGCCTTGCTTATATAAGCAAAGCTATTCATTTTAAATTACTTTTTGTAAGATCAGTGGGGATTACCTTACACCACCGCTTGCAAGTAATATTTCACCCGTTAACCAGCGTGAATCTTCAGATGCAAGAAATACGGACACATCAGCAATATCATCAGGCTGACCAATGCGGCCAAGGGGAGTGGTACGTACTATTTCAGTTTCAAAATCACTGCCAATGAAGCCGGCAGCATGCGAGCCTTCTGTTTCTACCATACCTGGATTGATAGAGTTGACACGTATCTTTTTACCGCCAAGCTCTTTCGCCAATACATGGGTAATTGCATCAACAGCACCTTTTGTTGCAGTGTAAATCGAGCTTCCCGGAGGAGCGATATTACTTACTGCAGAACCAATGTTGATAATGCTTCCCCCTTGTTCATTAAAATTCTTAACAGCTCCCTGTGTGACCAACAATAAGCCAAGCACATTAGTGTTGAACTGGTTATAAAAATCTTCAGTGCTAATCTCTTCAATAGGCGCAAATTTGTAAACGCCTGCATTATTTACAAGGATATCAACCGCCCCGAAAGCTTTAGTTGTTTCGTCAAACAGACGGGCAACATCGTCCACATTAGACACATTGCCTTGAACTGCAATGGCCTTGCCACCGGCAGCTGTAATTTCCGCAACTACCTGATCCGCATTCGCTTTTGCCGATGCATAATTTACAACCACGCTTGCACCTGCTGCCGCAAGGCTTTTAGCTATACCGGCACCAATACCTTTTGATGCTCCTGTTATTACGGCTACTTTGTTTGCTAACTTTTTCATATTATGGAATAATTATTTTTGTAAGTGGAATAATCGTTCCGCAAATATATATGTAATACGGAACGATTGTTCCGGTAATAAGAATTATTAGGTTTGGATGACAAAATGGAATGCAAAAACGTTTCTTTCCGTTTTGCAGAGTTGTCTTTAATTTAAGGAATGTATATCAATGTGAATATTTTCACCTGGAAACACTGCGGAGGTTGCCTTTCCAACTCCATATTGTTCTTTAATCGGTGTGTGTTGCCTGAAGTACAGCTATAAATAAACATTGCATTTTTATTTTTTTCATATACTTTTGCAAGAAACAATAAATGCTTTTTGATTCAATAAACTTTGTAGCTTTTTTCATTGTAATTACAGCGCTTTTTTATCTGTTACCACATAAATATCGCTGGCTCTTATTGTTAGCAGCAAGTTGCTATTTCTATATGGCTTTTGTTCCTATCTATATTTTGATATTGGGATTTACCATTGTCATAGATTATATAGCTGGTATTTTTATAGAAAAAAATACCGGAAAGCGAAGGAAGTTATGGCTCATAACCAGTTTGATCGCCAATATTGGCATACTGTGTGTATTCAAATATTATAATTTTATCAATTTTAATATAGGTGCTGTATTGTCGGCCTGGGGATATACTACTCCATTTCCTGCTTTATCCATTCTGCTGCCCTTAGGGCTATCTTTTCATACTTTCCAGGCGATGAGCTATACTATAGAAGTTTATCGGGGACATCAAAAGGCAGAACGGAATTTCGGGATATATGCGCTGTATGTGATGTTCTATCCACAACTCGTTGCAGGACCTATTGAAAGGCCACAGAATTTACTGCCTCAGTTTCATGAAAAACACACTTTTAATCCGGATAACATTGTTGCCGGCCTTAAATTAATGCTGATAGGTTTCTTAAAGAAATTAGTAATCGCTGACCGGTTATCTATATATGTAAATACAGTTTATGCAAATTCCAACACGCAATCCGGCAAATCGCTGGCCATCGCTACTGTATTTTTTGCTTTTCAGATTTACTGCGATTTTTCTGCTTATTCTGATATCGCCAGGGGAGCGGCGAAGGTGATGGGTTTTGATCTGATGATAAACTTTAAGCGGCCTTACTTCGCTACCTCTGTATCTCAGTTCTGGCGGCGATGGCATATTTCTTTATCCACGTGGTTCAAGGACTATCTTTTTATCCCATTGGGTGGCAGCAGGGTAAAGTATAAATACAGGTTATATATCAATATCCTGATTGTGTTTTTAATCAGTGGGCTATGGCATGGGGCAAACTGGACTTATGTGGTGTGGGGTGGACTCAATGGCTTATTCCTGATCATTGAAGCTGCTGCGGGTAGAAAGATAAGAACAGGTAGCTCTATTTCTTTGATTTTTAAGACATTACTGACGTTTTTGCTAATTTGCATTTCCTGGGTTTTCTTTCGGGCAGAAACGGTACAACAGGCCTTGGATATTGTAAAGAAAATTGTACTTTTTGATGGGCCATTCTATCCTGGCAACCCCAAAGACCACTTTTTCTATTCAATAGTTGCCCTTTTTTTTCTGCTCATATTTGAGTTTATCAGCGAATATCGTCCGGCTTTGTATAAAGTTATTCCCAATAATGTGGCAACAAGGTTTAGTTATTACCTGGTTGTGGTTATGATAATTATGCTTTTTGGTGTTTTCGATGGCGGACAGTTTATTTATTTTCAATTCTAACAATTGATGAATGTCTAAGAATATAGTTTTTGTATCTAAATGTTTATGTTTTATCTGTCTTTTGATAATTGCTGATTTTGTTGCAGGTGCTGTACTCAATAAGCTTTTTTACAAACAGAAAAGTGGTAAATTCTTTACTACTTCTCATGCATTGAAGGATGGCGCTGAAGATATTGTCATCTTTGGGAACTCGCATGCGGCACAACACTTTAATGCTCCAATAATGAAAAAGGAGCTGCATGCAAGCGTTTTTAATTTTGGAAACCAGGGGCAAAGCCTGCTCTATGTGTATCCGGTTGTAAAAAGTATTTTAGACCGGTACAAACCTAAACTGGTTATTATCAATGTGGACTATACGGAGCTCCAATATAACAGCGACGACTATCAGCGGCTCTCTATTCTGTTACCTTATTATACCTTAAATGCCCATGTTGATTCTGCGATTGAGATGATTGACAGCAAAGAGCGGTATAAGGCTCTTTCTTCTTCGTATCGATATAATTCTATAATAGGATATTCATTACTGAATACTTTTAAGCCCACATTGAATAAAAGTTATATTAGTTTAGGTTATGATCCGGTTTACGGAGATATCTGTGCCAACTTGCAGCAGGAAGGAAGCATTGTAGTGCAGGCACCTGATCAGAGGGTCAGGTTTGACCACCATAAAATAAAAGAGCTGACTGACCTGATTTCAACTATCCAAAAACAAGGGGTCAGTTTATTGATTACAACTACACCACTGTATAATGACGATGTAAAGAAGAAAAATCCGTACGCGTTAAAGATGGCATCTATATTAAAGGGTGCACATGTTGATTACCTCAATGATGGACACAACCCGGGCTTTGCTGGTAACTGTAAACTATTTAGTGATTTAACTCATTTAAATGATACAGGAGCAACTGAATGGACAAACAGAGTAATTCAGTATATTAAACAAAAGAGATTTTTTTAATATAGAAATGAGGTGTTTTAAAAAGAATATTCTTCGTGAATATTTTTCCCGGATTGCTTTTTTGTGCTTCTTTTCAATAAATTACTCATTTAAATAATTGTTTGTCAATGTATTGTGTCTGTGCTGTAATATTTAATTTTATAAATTATTCTCATCTTATATATCAGACCAATACTGTATATTTATTTCTTATTTAGAAAGTATATATGAAGTTTTTCGTGTCAATTTTTCTGCTCGCCGGTTTAGGATCTGTTGCACTGGGCCAGGAACTCAAAAAAGTGACTAAAAATAATAGATTTCCATGTTACGCTGCAAGAGAAGTTTTCTATGTTTTAAAGTCGAATCCTGAAATAAGGCATGGTGCTTATCAAAATTCACTTCCTGGCCTGTTAGAAAAGGGGCAATATGATAATGGTAAAAAAGTAGGTGAATGGGAATTTTCAACTCCTCAGGGAGTTGTGCAAATAATTGATTTCTCTGCAGATAAAGTGATCTATAACAAGCCTTCTGAGGGCGTGTTAAAAACCTGGATATTGGACGATAATGGCGCCATTCTTAAAGAAACAGAGGTGAAGCCCATATTCATAGGTGGAGATGCTAAGCTCTATATTAATATGCTTCATTGTGTAAGATATCCGAGACGAGCACAGGAAAGTAATATTCAAGGACAAGTTTTTGTTTCCGCAGTCATCACAAAAGAGGGCAAAATGATAGACGAGCAAGTAGAATCCGGTCCGGGACATGGTACCAATGAGGAGGCGTTGAGAGTGTTCAAGTTGATTCCAGACGAGTGGCTGCCTTATCTCGTGGAGGGTAAGCCAGTGAATGTAAAGATTCAAATGGCTATCTCTTTCTTTTTATCCAATTAAGCTTATCCAATATATGAGTTTAGCTCCTTACCATTACCTTAATATTTGGTGTAGATAGTAGCTCAAAATCAATTTGCTGTACTGAATAGTTCAATTTTTGCAGGGTAACAGTATTATTAATAAAATGCTGGATATAGTAATTTCCACGGTAGCCTTTTTCTTCAAGATAGGCTATCATACCTACCAGGTCTTCAATGTTCAGCAGATCGGCGTGTACAGTTGTTCTTACTTCAAAAGGAATATCAGCCTTGAGCAATAAGGATAACGTACTTTCAAAACCGTTAAACAGATATGATTTCGTGATGTCGTAAAATTTACTTTCCGGAGCTTTAAAGTCAAGCGCCACATAATCTATCAACTTCTTTTTGAGGAGCTTCGCCAGAATTGGGGGATTAGATCCATTGGTATCGATTTTCACCAGCAAGCCCATTGACCTGATTTGCTCAATCAGTGGTAAAATGCCTTTATGGAGGGTACATTCGCCACCACTCAGCACTACGCCGTCAAGCAGATGTTTGCGTGAATCAAGAAAAATTAAAACATCACTGTAACTTATATGTCCCTTCCCTAATACAATATCTGGATTATAGCAATAGCTGCAGCGCATATTGCAGCCTGCAAACCAAAGGATGCAGGCTATTTTTTCGGGATAATCCAGTAACGTAAAAGGAGTAATATTATATAATCGTTTTGCCGTCGTGCTGCTCTGCAAAATGGGTCCTTTGTTTATGCTCACCTTTTTTACCTATATTAAAACTTTCTACTGGTCTGTGATAGCCCATTACACGGGTGTATACCAGACATTTACTCCGTTGACTCTGATATTGGGCCAGAATAGCCTCATGATGCTGTAATTTGTTCATAATTAGATGATTTTAAAGTGTGTTTTAATATAATGAGTTCATCACATTTTGGGCAGAAACCATGTTCGCCAGGCAGGTAACCGTGGACAGGGCAGATACTAAAAACAGGTGTGACGGTAATGTATGGCAGCCTGAAGTTAGTCAGTACCTTTCTCACAAAATTGCGGCATGCTTCGGCTGAGCTGATTTTCTCGCGCATATACAAGTGTAATACAGTCCCTCCTGTATATTTGCACTGCAGATCGTCCTGCAGCATCAAAGCCTCAAAAGGATCGTCTGTATGATCTGCTCTTATCTGTGAGCTGTTAGTATAATAAATATTATCTCCTGCACCTGCCTGGATAATATCAGGATAACGCTTGAAGTCTTCTTTGGCAAAGCGGTAAGTGGTACCTTCGGCAGGTGTAGCTTCCAGGTTGTATAGGTTTCCGGTCGACTCCTGAAATGCTTTTAGCCGCATACGGATATGTTCCAAAATGGATGTTGCAAAAGAAATGCCCCATTTACTGGTAATCTCGTCTTCGCCGGAGGTGAAGTTCTGAATCATTTCATTCATACCATTAACACCGATAGTAGAAAAGTGGTTCCTGAAATGGTCAAGATATCTTTTCGTATATGGGTATAGACCGCGGTCGTACATTTCCTGTATAAATACCCGTTTCTTTTCGAGGGTCGATTTTGCCAGGTACAGCAACTGATCCAGGCGTACATATAATGCATCGGCATTGCCAGGATAGAGATAGCCCAGCCGTGCCATGTTAAGCGTCACCACTCCGATACTTCCTGTCATTTCAGCACTTCCAAATAAGCCATTACCGCGCTTTAGCAATTCCCTTAGATCAAGTTGCAGCCTGCAGCACATACTGCGCACAGCATTTGGCTTGTATGCTTCAGGATTTTCTACTTTGTTACCAAATTCATCCTTGAAATACTGGCTTCCGATAAAGTTCTGAAAATAAGAAGACCCTATTTTCGCAGTATTTTCAAATAGTAAGTCAGTATTTTCTCCATACCAATCAAAATCTTCTGTGATATTGACTGTTGGAATGGGAAAAGTAAAAGGCTGGCTGTTTGCATCGCCCTCGGTCATTACAGTATAATAGGCCTTGTTAATTAAGTTCATTTCCGGTTGGAAATGGCCATAGCATAGATCAGTAAGTTTTTCTGCTCCACGTTCTTTACTTATTCTCAGGAGCTCTGCATCTGTAATGTGACCAAAAAGGTGAAGGTCTTTTTGGGTGGGGATCTGTCCTTTAAGGTCTTCGGGAGCAACCCAGTCTAAAGTGATATTTGTAAAGGGCGACTGGCCCCAGCGTGCTGGAACATTAAGGTTATAAACAAAGCTCCTTACTGCTTTCAGTACCTCGGTATAAGTCAGCCGATCTTTGAATACATACGGGGCCAGATAGGTGTCGAATGAACTGAAGGCCTGTGCGCCTGCCCATTCACTTTGCAGAATACCTAAAAAGTTTGCCATTTGACCAAGGGCCTCTCTGAAATGGGATGGCGGGCGGCTTTCTACACGTCCCCTTACTCCGTTGAATCCTTCATTTAATAATACCCGCAGGCTCCATCCTGCACAATATCCTGTAAGGCAATCCAGGTCATGGATATGAAAATCACCATTTCTGTGTGCGTATCCTTCTTCCTTGCTGTATACTTTATCCAGCCAGTAATTAGCAATGATCTTACCTGCTACATTATTAACCAGTCCCGCGTTAGAGTATGATGTATTTGCATTTGCATTAATACGCCAGTCTGTTTGCTTGATATACTCTTCAATGGTCTGGGTACTGTTCACATAGGTGGTGTCGTCCTGCAGATCTCCGGTATGCTCCCGTTGCAGTTTTCGGGTATGACGGTAAAGCATAAAAGAGCGCATGACTTCAAAATATCCCTTATCAAAAAGTGTTTTTTCTATACAGTCCTGAATTTCTTCTACCGCCCATGTTTCTTTTGTCTCCAGCAGATCCATAACCGATTTAAAAACACTGCTATCCGGCGTTACCGACGTACTTTGAAAAGATTTGACGATTGCATCTTCTATTTTATAGCTTTCAAACCGGCTGTAAGTGCCACTTCTTTTGATAACGTTTTTCTCCATTATGATGATTTTTGCGATATAAAAGCAGGATGGGCCAGAAATTCTATCGTATCAAATAATATCAGGGATGATGTTTATAAATGCCGGATGCGATAAAAAAGCTGGTATATCAACTGCTGTCTGTACACAAACATAGTGACCGGCAGAGTCGAATAATATGACGGTAAGCATAAAATTAAAACTCATATTTTTTAGATTAAAGGTATACTAACGCCTAAGTTCCTTAACTTTTGTAAAATCAAGATGTTATATTTATTAGGTAAAAATATGATCTTCGTTACTTTTACCGAAGGCTTAGTATTTATAAAATTAATCACAATGCTCCGGTACAGGATACAGATTTAGGATCTGCCTGCACTATCTTTGAAGCAGTATTGATTATGCTTTATTGGTGAGATATATATTAACATCCTGCTCAGGGCAGAAGGCTAATATATATCTAAACCGAGATTTTATCAGGATATTTAGATGGGGTGTAAGAGGGCCGTTTACAGCTTCCTGATTATTGAAAATTGTTATTTAGCGACAAAATAAGCTCAGCTTTGCGAAAAAATCTTCGAATAGTAGGCGGGTATCCAGCTGTGTATAAATTCTTATGTTCCTGCCAGCATTATTTACCTCATACAGACCTTGATTGTTGATTATTGGAGCTTGCCTGGTTACGTACTGGCTTGATGATGGATCGGCCTCAAATGACGACTGCAATGCTGTTAATAGCACTAAAGGGCTGTCACCCATAATATAAGTCTCACCAATTTTCAGATTAAACTTTGCGGTCATCCGCATTAGCGCCTCGATTTTGTCTGCCAGATATTTCCCTGTTTTACCCTGGGGTTTAACTTTAAGCAGCAATTCAGCATAAGGCATCAATGCCAGCCGGTAAGCATTGCGCGGAACCTGCCAGATGGGAATAGCAGATTGGTTAAATATAACCTTCGCAGCCATTACATCAATTCCGAGGTTATACTCTAAACTTGTATAACCTGGAGGAGGTGTTGCTAGTCCCGCATATTCAGGTCCGCCGATCCATATAAGCGTCAGGCGCGCAGCAATTTTAGGTTCGAGCAAATATGCGCTTGCTAAATCTGTTAATCCGGCCCCGCAAACTACATAAAGTGGTAAATCGGTATCGGTGCGCATAGCTTCTTTAATGATTACTTGTGCTGCTGTAGAATTCTGGGCAGTAGTATCATTTGATAGAGCAGTATTTGATCCTTCATAAACAGGGAAACGTCCGGTTAATTCCATTACATTCAGTACTTCTTCAACCTTTTTCTTCGCATTTGTTGCTGTTTCACTGGAAGAGTCAAACGGGTCCCCCTTTTTTAAATGTGACCCCACAATGGCTCTTATTTCTACTGACGGAGATAAAATCTGATGTACAAGCTGAAATAATCCATCAGGGTCGCCACCAAAATCATTATCAACAATTACCCGCATACGCGGCTTGATTAAATCTCCAGGCACTGCTAGCGACTTAATATTTGTCTTGCGCTGATCTTGTGCGCTTACCTTCAGTACTGATAATCCAATTGCTAAAGTGAGTATACAAATGCTATATTTCATCTATTTATTTTTTTCTATGGTAAGATGCTATCGGCATGATGCCGGCAACACCCTGTCAGGATAGGTATAGGAGCTAACGTAATTATAGTTAGCATCATTATGAAGCAAAGGTAAAATATTTTACTATTTATCAAGGAAAATGCCGGACATATTGACCGGCTTTATATCATCATGATGAAAATCAGCATTAAAAATCAGCATTAGATAAGGGAAACTGAGATAAGATAGCTGTATGTTTTGTGTTGACAGGGAATTGAAATAACATTTTCGAGACAGGAAGGTACTCTTGTCAGATATAAAGATTGATCATCTGCTTCCAATATTTTGGTTTATGTGCTTCACCTTTCCAGATATAAAATTCATGTGTTATTTTCTTATTCCAGAGGATTCCGTTCAGTTGATTATTATTCTCCAGGAAAGCGTCCTTTTCCCCTATAGCAATGATGATTGTCAGCTTCCTTATCGCCTCTAATATTTGGTCGTCGCTTAGATTAGCTACATATTGATTTGGCGAGTTAAAATAAATCGTTTCATTACGGTAACCATGTAATAAATCCTCAAAGCTACCCATTTGCTGGGTAAGGTCATACCTCCCGCTCATAGCGACCACTTTATTGAATAGCTGCGGATATTTAAAGGCAATATTAAGTGCATGGAAGGCGCCCATGCTGCATCCTGCTGATATCAGGTAGTTGCCGGAGTTTTCACGGTGCATGAGTGGAATTACCTCATTGAGAATATATTGTTCATATTGCAGGTGCCGGTTCATTTTCTCTTCTGGTGAAGAGGTAGAATCATAAAATGCTTCCTGATCCAGGCTGTCTACGCAAAAGAGCTGAAGATATCCGCTTTCTATTTTATCTTTTATGGAGTCGATCATCCCCCAGTTTTCGTAGTCGAAAAACCTGGCAGAGCGGGTAGGGAAAAATAAGACCGCGGCACCGCTATGACCAAAAATCAGCAATTCCATTTCGCGGTTTACCGATTTACTGAACCATTTTTGATAAACTCTTTTCATTCCCCATAAAGCTAAGTATGCAAATCCATATTAACATTAAAAAACTGTTAAAATCTGGTAACTATTAGGCTAGATGCTGAGAAACAATTTCCTTCCAAAGTTTATAACCAGCCGGACTAAGATGAAGTCCGTCAGTATCATAATATTTTGCCATTGGCTCCCCATCAGGCCCAACCATATCCGGGAATATATTGATGAACTTCCAGTTTTTATGATTTTCAACAATTTCTTCAGCAATAAGTTTGTTTGTATATTCAAATGACGTATTTAGCGTCCAACGCGCAGGACTTGGTTTCAGGGAAATGAAATAACAAGGGACAGTGCTAAAATGTTGTTTCACCTTTTCTGTTAGTTGCTGAAAGAAAATAAACACCTCTTCAGGAGTCCTGCCATCTCCAAGGTCGTTGTCGCCTGCGTAAACAATTATTCTTTCGGGGGTATAAGGACCTACAATCCGGTCAAAAAACCAAACGCATGCTGCTAAAGTAGAACCACCAAAACCGAGGTTAACGGGAGCCAGATCGGCAAAGTCTTCAGTAAGCGTAACCCATAACCGAATGGTTGAGCTGCCATAAAAAATTGTTTTTGGAGCAACAGTAAGTGTTTCTTTTTTTAGAACCAGGGACTGTACTTCTTCTTCGTACCAATACATAGCCACAATTTTACAGATAATTCGGCTCAATAAAAATTCCTGTCCCTATTAAATGATCAGATAGCAGAATTGGATGTCCCGGTTCCAGGTTAGATGACAAAGGTCCGTTTATGTAAAATACGGATATTACAATTGAAATATTAAACTCAGCGATCATCATATTAGCGTTGATCTGGCAATAAGGAAATAGGCACACTAAACAAAAAGCTTTAGGGTATTGTTATCTTTACATAGATATTTCCCTTTAAAGAATGATAGGTGTTTCCCAGAAAAGTTTTCTCAGTGCTGCCAAAGGCAAAATCATAATTGGATTTACGCTGGCATTCTTGGCCTTGTTTTTGGCTTGGGGAGTGAGTAAAATTGCATTTAATGAGATGTTAGACACTGTAGACGCTGTCTCTGCACCAAATGCGAAATTGAGAATGGTCAATGCGGTTTCCCGTAAGGTTGCCGGCCTTGACCAGCAACAGAAAAACCTTGCCTTTAATTCACCTGGCAATTACGACCAGTTCTTTAAAGAATCCACCAACCTAAGATCACTACTGGATACCCTGTCTGGTATGTATCAGGCAGATTCATTACAGGCAAGCCGTATAGCCTCTGTAAAGCAACTATTAGTTGAAAGAGATAAGCAATTTGTTAATTACCTGAAAGTGCGGGAGCGGCTCGTACACGATCGTTCTTTTACTGATGAAGTAAAGAAGCTGAATGACTTAGTGAACAGAAATCCTCAGCAGCAGGATAGCACTGTAGTTACGACGGAGAAAAAGACATCGACAGTAACTATTTTTCCTTCAGACGCAGATAAACCTAAAGGTTTTTTCAACCGGTTATTTGGAAAAAAGAAAGCTGAGCAAACTAATCAGTCTTATCAGCTCACTAATGAGGAGAATATAAAGAGGGATACCATTGCGCTATCAGGTGATACGATTATAGCCAGAGGCTTTAAAAAATCACTTCGTAACATTGAACTGGAGCAGCGTCTGAAGAGTGCCCGGTTTTTAAACAGGGAAGCTGTGCTTGCCAATGCAAATAACCTGCTGATCAATCAAATGCTGGATATCCTTAGAAAAGTAGAAGCAGAAGTTGTTGCCCAGATTGAACAGAATGGCATACAGGCAAAAGAAGTTGTCAACACAGGGATCACCAGGATCAGTATTATTATGGTTGGTTTTTTTGTCCTGACAGTTATTTTACTTTACCTGATTCTGACGGACATTACCCATAGCAATCAATACAGAAAAGCGCTGGAGAAAGCAAGAGACGAAGCGGAATATCACGGGATGGCTAAACAGCGGTTTTTATCTAATATGAGCCACGAAATCCGTACCCCTCTACAATCTATCATTGGATATGCGGAAATTATAAGGAACCAGCCCCAGCCTGAGAAGAAAGATATTGAGGCTATCTATCACTCCTCAGAACATCTGCTGCAGATTGTAAATGAAATCCTGGATTATAACCGGATTATCTCAGGCAAGTTCAGCTTTGCAAATAAGCCATTTAATATCAGAGAGCTGTTAGCAGAGGTCATTTCAGTAATGGAACCTCAGGCAGAACATAAGCAGTTGAGTATGCGCAGTGAGATTGATCTGCATGGAATTGAATATATTATTGGTGATGCCTTTCGCCTCAAGCAGATTCTTTATAATCTGATCTCCAATGCGATTAAATTTACACAAACAGGGGAGGTCGTCTTATCGGCTTTTTATAAAAGACAGTCTGATCAGCTTCATTTTACCTTTATTGTAAAAGATACTGGTATCGGTTTAGCGGACGAGGATGTAAACAGAATATTCAATGAATTTGAACAAATAGACTCTCCCGATAAGGAAGTGATCAATAAAGCAGGGGCAGGATTAGGGCTGTCGATTATTAAAGCATTGATTGAAAACCAGGATGGCCGTATTTATGTGAAAAGTAAGCAGGGAGAAGGGAGTGCTTTTACAGTATATCTTACTTTTACTGTTGCTCCACAGCAATCTATTGAAGATCAGGTAAGCACAACACAGAAAACCTATACTAACGATAAGGTTTGGGTTGTAGATGACGATCAGCTGATTCTTGACCTGTGCGGAATTATCTTTTCGAAAAGAGGCATTGCTTATGAATGTTTCAATTCACCGCTGAAGATGATGGATGCTGCACTGGATACAACGGTAAAGTATATTCTGATGGATATGAGAATGCCTGAATTGTCGGGCGTGGAGTTATGCCAGATCATGAGAGACAGAATTCCATGGGATTTGAAGATTTACGCAATGACTGCACAAGTGCTTCCGGAAGAGCTTGAGGCGGTTTTAAAACAGGGCTTTGACGGATTGATTATGAAACCCTTCCGTGAAAATGATTTGCTGACGGTTTTAGAAACAGAGGAAATTGATTTACAGGGAACACAGGAGCTTGTTTTAAAGGAAACAGAAGGGCATCTTTCAAATACCAATAAGGTATCAGGTACTGAAGAAGAAATTTCTACACCTGGTCAGGTAGCTCAGTCAGATTTCTCTGAAGTTAGCTTTGATACCTCTGTGATTGAAAAGATGACGTTTGGTGATGCCGGCCTGCTGCTAAAGATACTGAACAGGTTTAAGGAAGACTGCAGGGATGATATGTTAGCATTAGGAGATAGCCTCAAAGACAATGACCAGCCACTGGCAAGATTGATTGTCCACCGTATAGCTGGCAGAACTGCTCAGATGGGCTCAGGGAAGCTAGCGGCAGGATTCAGGCAGATGGAAATAGACCTTGCTGCATCCGGCACCATAGATGGGCCTTTAAAAAAGCAGATTCATGCTTTAATTGCAGATTTGAATTACCTGATGACATTGGTTGATGAGAAAATTGCCTAACAGGGTGGTGTTTTCAGCGTGTTTAACCAGCGTAGCGCTCAATCACAACGCATTGGTTACTTATAGTCTGATGCTTACTCAATTTCGTAGCGCTCTATTTTACTATATAGCGTTTTCCTATCTATATTGAGCAACTTCGCTGCTTTTGACTTATTGTATTTGACCTTAATCAGTGTTTCAATGATCAGCGTTTTTTCGTTACTTTCATTGATAGCTTTAAGATCAGACCCGCTGGGTTTTGGTGTTTGGCTAATAGATAAAATCATTTCTTCTGGCAGTGATTCTATTCCGGCAGTATCTGTCGGAGTAAGCAATACCATTCTTTTAATTACATTTTTCAGTTCCCGTAAGTTTCCCGGCCAGTCGTATTTTAGCAACAGGTCTCTTACTGGCTGCGATAGCTTCTGTACATTTCTACCCAGTTCAGTATTAGAAAGACGAATAAAATGATCAATAAATAATTCCAGATCTTTTCCACGGTCTCTTAAAGCAGGTAACAGGATTTTGAATTCATTTAGGCGATGGTAAAGATCTTCGCGAAATTCCCCGTTTTGTATACTGTTTAGCAGGTCGTCATTTGTAGCCGTAATAATCCTCACATTTACTGCGATCTGTTTCGTACTGCCCAGCGGCTGGATCACTCTCTCCTGTAAAGCTCTTAATAATTTTATCTGTACTTCATAACTCAGGTTACCTACCTCGTCCAGAAATAACGTTCCTCCTTCTGCTGCTTCAAACTGGCCTTTTTTATCATTAATAGCACCGGTGAAAGCTCCTTTGACATGGCCGAAGAGTTCGCTTGCTGCCAAATCTCTGGACAGCGCGCCACAATCTATAGCGATAAAGGGCTTTTTGCTGCGTTTGCTTTGTGCATGTAAAATCCTTGCGGCATATTCCTTACCTGTACCACTTTCTCCCTGGATAATGACTGACATATCAGTTGGCGCTACAAGATCTATATGTGCATAGAGTTTGTCAGCAGTACTACTTCTTCCTTTAATAAAGTCGGTATTTGTGGTAGATGGAATATCGGCTTTTATCTCCTTTTTTTCAAAGGCACCATTAATGATCATTAACAATTCATCGGGATTAACAGGTTTTGTAATGTAATCTATCGCCCCAAGCTGAATCGATTTTACGGCAGTACGCACATCATTAAAACTTGTCATAATTACCAGAGGGTAATTTAGTCCCTTTTCACGTATATGTGAAAGGATGTCTAGCCCTGTACCGTCAGGAAGGCGATAATCAACCAGCATCAGGTCGAAAGTGTCCTGTGTTAATATCTTCAACGCATTTTTTACATTGTGGGCTAAATATGGTTCATGGCCATGCTTGCTAAGAAAGCCCTCTAACAGCTGTGAGAAAGTTAGATCATCTTCAATAATAAGTATTTTCGCCATGGGTATTCAAGTTGAAATAATAGCAAAAATACAAAAGAACAAGCATATCCGGCCTTTTATCTCTTCATAATTTAAATTATGTCTGGCTCAGTGCTTTTTATGACAGAACAAAATAGTTGGTCAGGCGTTATATAAACATACTTAAACCTAATGATTATGACATACCAAGAGATTTTAAATTCCATTGTAGCTAAAACAGTAAGTACATATGAATCATATCTAAATGCTAAAATTGCAGGTATATCTGATTCTGATACCTTTTTAGCCGATAAGACTGAACAGCACAGGGCAGAATATGAACGCTTAGAAAAAAAACTGATTGCATTGCTTGCAACAATTAAAAAAGATGATAACCTGAACGAAGAGGCTCCGGAGAATTACGAGGAGAACTTTATAGCATGATTTTATCCTGTTGGTATCAATACCTGAATCTTTTCTTAGCTTTGCATTAATATGTTGTCTAAGAAAACGAAATATGCCATTAAGGCGCTGGTCGCTTTAGGTAAAAACATTGAAAATCCTCCCATGCAGATCAGCAGACTTGCTGAGCAGGAGATGATCCCGCGGAAATTCCTCGAGCAGATCTTACTGGATTTGAGGAATGCAGGATATTTATACAGCAAGAAAGGCGCCGGAGGCGGATATAGCCTGAATAAAAATGCAGCTGATATCTACTTAGTAGATATTCTGCGTATAACCGATGGGCCGATAGCGATGGTTCCATGCGCAAGCCTGAAGTTTTACAGGAAATGTGATGAATGCCATGACGAGGTGACTTGCGGAATCAGGAAAACCTTTATTGATGTGAGGAATGCAACTTTGGAAGTGCTTTCCAAGACCTCAGTAGCTGATGTAATTGCACGTGAGAATAGCGGCGAGCTGATGCAGTAAATTTATTTTAAAATAAAGACGACTTTATCGATAGACTTTATTATATTTGTTCATCGCATCTATAATTAATCTTTAAAAACGTCGGTTATGATTTTAAATAAAATAAAAAACAGTATCCTCGAGCCCAAAATAACATTAGTAGGAGCTGGCCCGGGCGATCCCGATTTAATTAGTTTAAAAGGAGTTAAGGCATTAAACACTGCCAACGTTGTTTTGTATGATGCACTGGTGAATGGTGCATTGCTTAATCATGCTCCTGAGAATGCAATAAAGATTTTTGTAGGAAAAACATCTGATGACGAATCTTTTTCGCAGGATGCGGTTAATAAACTGATGATAGATTATGCTTTAAATTATGGCCACGTAGTGCGCCTGAAAAGCGGTGATCCTTTTGTTTTTGCACGTGGATTTGAAGAGGTAAATTTTGCAGAGTCTTATAGTATTGAGACAGAGATTGTTCCAGGTATATCCAGCGCTACAGGTGTACCGGGACTACAGAAGATCCCGATGATCTATGGCGACCTGAGTGAGAGCTTCTGGGTGTTAACAGGTACAAATTCCAAAGGTGAGCTTTCACCAGATTTAATAGGAGCGGCAAAATCCAACGCTACTGTAGTTGTGATGATGGGTATTGAAAGGATCTCAGAGATTGCAGCAATTTTTCAGCAGGAAGGTAAAAACAGGTTGCCAGTTGCAGTGATAGAAAATGGGTCTACTTCAGATGAGCATATACGTGTTGGCATAGTAGATACCATTGCAGAATTAATTGAAGATCATCATATTTCATCTCCTGCCTTATTGGTTTTTGGAGATGTGGTTTCATTACATCCCGCATTTGCGCGTATCAGAGACTTCTATCAGGTTCTTTCTGAAGAATAATTTTCTACTAGTAATACAATTATGATATATAAGTAAAGCCAGGCCAACAACCTGGCTTTTTGATTTGTAATTGCTTCAAAACTATTACCTTTGGCTAACCTAAGGTATGAGCCGGCGCCCTTTATATGTTTTTTTGTAGAATAATATTTTCTTTCTTTCTGGTATTCAATATTCACATGCTCTATGGGCATCAGGAACCAAAAAATCAACTGGATTCAAATCAGGCTATTAGTGCAATAGAGAAGATGGTTGTCAGATATCGCTATGATAAACCAGATTCTGCTATCTTCTTCGCTATTAAAGGACTTAAAATTTCGCGTTTAAAGAATGATGAGTATGGTGTTGCGAGGATGTTGCACCAGCTGGGCATGATTGATGATAATCTTGGCAAAGCAGATGATTCAAGACAGAAATACCTGGAGGCCCTTGAGATCTACAAGCGGCTGAAGGACGACAAAGGGATAGCCAGAGAAAATATCCGTCTGGGGGTAATTGAAAAAAGGAAAGGTAACTATGATAAAGCGAGTGCTTATTTTCTCTATTCCCTTAAAATAAGCGAGAAGATCAGGGATATGGCGGGTGTGATGGAAGCTTATGTTACTATCGGTGAGGTTTACGCTGCCCAGCGAAATCAAAAAAAAGCCATTGAGTATTATCTAAAAGCTGAACGGCTGAGTTTGCAGCTGCCCTTTTTCAGTATCAGGCTGAATATGTATAATGATTTAGGTATTTCCTACCGTGAAATCAAAGACTATAAAACTGCTATAACCTATTTTAATATGGGAATAGAACAGAGCAATATCCCGCAGATGATGGGATCGCACATTTCGTTGACTATTGGTTTGAGCAAAGTTTATGCTGAGCTGGGAAGACTACATGAGGCCATAGCTTTGCAGAAGCTAGCCTTACTCAAGTCAAGGAAGATAGATAATTTTATCAGGGAATATCAGAGTCTGGTAGCACTTGCCGATAGCTATCGTTCAATAGATATTAAAATTAGTTTTAAATACCTTGCACAGGCTCAGTCCCTCGCCACAAGCAGGCATGCAAATAAACAAGTATTGGAAGTGCTGGAAAGGATTGCTAAGCTGCAGGCAGACTTAGCTAATTATAAAGCCGCCTATAAAGCCAAGGAACAGCAATATAAGATGGCAGACAGCTTTTATTTTAAGGATATAACCCTTAAGATCGCTGATCTGCAGGCACAGTATGAGCTCAATAAATCAGAGGTTAAAGTTCAGGAGTTGAAATTTATCAATAGTAAACAGGCCATGGAGCAAAAGGTCATGTTATGGATTATACTGGGAAGCATAGTTTTATTGTGTATACTGGGTATTAATTTTTTCAAGATACGGAAGCTGAACCTTTTGTTGAACAAGTCAAATACGGCGCTGACCACCTCAAATTCTGTGAAAGATAAGTTGTTTTCAGTGCTTGCACACGACCTGAAGGCTCCGCTGGCTTCGGGGATTAAGTTGCTGGACATGATCAATAATGGATGGCTTGATGAGCAAGAAAAAGCGCTGATGCTATCCAAACTTGCTGACCAGAATGCAGCTTCAATGGAGACCCTCAATTTGCTGTTGAGATGGGGGCAAATGCAAATAAACGGAGTGATGATCAATCAGATTATTTTAACTCCTTTTGAGATTATTAAAAGAAATATGTCACTGCTTTTCGAAGCGGCAGAACAAAAGTCGATAGCTGTCATTTATGATATCGCAGAGGACTTAACCGTCTTTTCAGATGCTGACCATCTTGATTTTATCATTCGTAATTTACTGTCGAATGCTATAAAATTTACTTATGAAGGTGGGGAAATAAAAATATCTGCTCGTAAAGAGCTTTTAACAAATGAGGTCATCTTCCTGGTAGAGGACAATGGAGTGGGAATATCCAAAGATCGTATGCCTACAATTTTTAGTACCAATAGTGTAAGTACCAATGGTACCAACAACGAGAAGGGCACCAATCTGGGACTGGTTATCTGTAAAGAATTTATTTTGGCCAATAATGGGAAAATATGGGTTGAGAGTATCGAAAATGAAGGTTCATCGTTCTTTTTTACTCTGAAATATAAATAGTTGTCACAGTGTACTGAATTCTCATTATTTTCGTTCCCAAATTAAACTAAAATATATTTATGATTATTGTAAAAAACAAAGTGATGTTACGTGGGTTACTTAGTGTAACTTTTGTAGCTGCACTTGGATTTAATTCATTTGCACAAAAAAAGAACTGGCAGAATCTTGACCTTAAAAAAGATTCAACTTTCGGTATCAGCACAGAAAAGGCATATGCAGAATTATTGAAAGGAAAGAAATCAACACAAGTGTTAGTTGGTGTTCTTGATGGTGGTGTTGATATTAAACATGAAGACCTTACCCGCATTATCTGGGTAAATAAGAAAGAAATTGCAGGTAACGGTAAAGACGACGACAAAAATGGTTATGTGGATGATGTTAATGGATGGAATTTCTTAGGGTCTGCAAAAGGATCAGTTAAAGATGAAACCCTGGAGCTCACCCGTATCATTCGCAGAGACAAATCGAAATTTGAGGGCGTTACCGCTGCAACCGTGAAACCTGCTGATTCAGCAGCTTTTAAAATTTATCAGTCGGCAATAGCTGATTATGATCAACAGACAGCTGAAGCAAAGAACGTTCTGCAGAATATTAATGGATTTAAACAGGTGTTAGATGCTATGGTTGCAAAAATCGGTAAAGCAGATCCTACACTTGCTGATTTTCAGAATTTTACACCTGCAGCGGGACCTGAGACTCAGCTGAAAAATATGATGGTTTCCCAACTTCAAAGTAACACCTTTAAGGAATTTTATGATGGTCAGATTGTTAAAGGGCTGGATCATTATAATGATCAGCTGAAGTATAACCTTAATCTTGATTTCGATCCCCGGGCAGAGCTTGTAGGTGATAATTATGCTGATAGTAAACAGCGTAATTATGGTGTGAATGATGTAAAAGGTCCGGATGCGAGTCATGGAACACATGTTTCTGGTATCATTGCTGCCGACCGTACCAATACAATTGGTATTATGGGAGTGGCAGACAATGTAAGGATCATGGGCGTACGTGCTGTACCTAATGGGGATGAGCGTGATAAAGATGTCGCAAATTCTATCCGTTATGCTGTAGCAAACGGAGCGAAGGTCATCAATATGAGTTTTGGAAAAGCTTATTCATGGGATAAAAAAGCTGTAGATGAAGCTGTAAAGTATGCGATGTCTAAAGACGTTTTGCTTGTTCAGGCAGCAGGAAATGACAATAAAAATCTTGATAAAGTAAAAAGTTTTCCTGACCGCAAATTTGAGGGTGGGGGCATAGCAGATGCATACCTTGTAGTTGGTGCTTCCGGACCTAAAGATGATAACACATTAAAAGCAAGTTTCTCTAACTATGGAAAAACTACTGTAGATGTATTTGCTCCGGGTGTTCAGATCTATTCTACTACACCCGAGTCGAAATATGAGGCCTATGATGGTACAAGTATGGCTTCCCCAGTTGTTGCTGGTTTAGCTGCATTGATCAGAGAATACTATCCGAAGCTAACTGCCTTACAGGTGAAAGAAATCATTATGAAGTCTGTCGTAAAAGTTAACCATAATGTAGACCTTGCTGAAGAAGGTGGTGCCGCGAAATCAGTACCTTTTTCTGATCTTTGTATTACTGGTGGTATCGTTAATGCTTATGAAGCCTTAAAGCTTGCTGCGACATACAAATAATTTATTTTATTATCCTATACTAATTGCAACCCTTCTCCAAAAGAAGGGTTGTTTTGTTTCAAGTTTTTTGTAATATTACAGTACTCAAGTATCAATTTACACATCCCTTTCACTAATGGCAATTTCCGATTACTTATTTCAGGTTTCCCCTGTCCCCATGTTGGTTTTTGATACTAAATCGTTTAAATTTATTATTGTTAATGATGCCGCAGTAAAGCTATATGGATATACTAAAGAGGAGTTTCTTGCAGAGACTATCCGGCTTATTCAACCTGCTCAATACACCGAAGGCCCGGAAATTAAGCATATCACTAAAAAAGGAAAGATTATTTATGTCAATATCGAAAGAACCATAATTAATTTTGAAGGGACAGAAGCAATACTGATGGTTTCATCAGATATTACGGAAGAGGTAAAAATAAAAAATACATTAAAGACAGCTGCACAAAGATTTAAATCTATGATACAGAACGGGGCAGACATGGTTTCACTGATCAGTCCCGAGCATAATTATATCTATCTGAGTCCTGCTTTGCTTAAGTTTTATACCGGAGATATTGATTCGACGATGATGATAGGGAAAAATATAAGAGATTTTGTGCATGAAAATGATTATGAAAGACTAGAGACATTATTATCAGATATCTACTTAAAAAAGAATATACAGTTAACGCCTTTCAGACTTCGGAATGCGGATGGCGAGTGGCGATGGATTGAAACACTGGTGACAAATATGCTTAATGATCCTGCTGTGGGAGGTATAATCTGTAATTCGCGTGATGTTACGGAGCGTATCAGTAATGAGGCGAAGATTAAGCTTACCGTTGAAAAGTATAACATCATTTCGAAGGCAACCAGCGACGCAATCTGGGACTGGAACCTCCTAACAGATCATATTTCATGGAATAAAGGTATCAAAGGCATATTTGGGTACAAGCATCTGCCCGATAATTCGACAAGTGGTAAATGGTGGACTATGCACATACACCCCGAAGATCGTGAAAGGGTGATGAATAACCTGCATAATCATATTCGTGATAAAATTTCGCGATGGAAAGATGAATATCGGTTTTTATGTGCCGATGGAACTTTTAAGTATGTTCTGGACCGTGGGTTCATGGTTTTTGATGAAGATGGTATTTCCGTTCGTATTATAGGTAGTATGCAGGATATCTCCCAGCGGAAGCAGGAAGAACAATGGTCAAGATTACTGGAGTCGGTTGTGATCAATGCTACTGATGCGGTACTTATCTGTACCGGAAATGTAGAAGGCAGCGGGCAATCTATTATTTATGTAAATGAGGCCTATACTAAAATGTCTGGCTATGCAAAGCACGAACTTATTGGTGCATCACCCAGAATTTCGCAGGGACCGGAAACGGATGTCAATGAAATCAACAGGTTGAAAATTGCTATTGAGAATAATATCCCCTGTCAGATAGAAGTTATCAATTATACGAAGCAGGGAAATGAATACTGGGTAAGTCAGAGTAATGCACCAATTGCAGATACAAGTGGGACCGTTACACATTGGATCTCTATACAAAGGGATATTTCCCAGAATAAAAAATATGTGCGGGAAATAGAAGAGCAGAATAAAAAATTTAAGGACATAGCCTGGATACAATCGCATTTAGTACGTGCACCATTAGCCAGGGTAATGGGGCTTGTCGATCTGTTAAAGAATTTTGTGCCAGGTGAAGAAACTGACGAACTTTTAATACACCTTGAAAGTTCTGCTAAAGAGTTGGATTCTATAATTATTAATATAGCTGATAAAACACCGAAAAGTCGTTTTTAGCAAAAGTACTATTCTAACTGTCAGGCAGGTATAAATAAGCTGTCAGGAATATGATATTGGTTAAGCATCAGGTTTTTCTCAACTTTGAGGTCATTGATCATTTGATTGTCCTTCATTTCTACAGCAATTTTAATCAGCAGGTCATAACAGGCCAGGGCATTAAATATCATTGCATTTTGCTTAAATAGCGTAAGGCATTCTTTCGCAATTTCAGCCGCTGCTTCAGCATTTTTCCCGCTTATCAGTAATTGCTGAGATTGGTGCATCATCAGTATAACCTCCTGATAATTTGTGATATTACTATCATTTGATAAATTAACGAGGATTTTTTCAATATGATCTGCCTGCCTAATGTGGTTTATCCTTGAAATTGATATATCATATATATTCAGCATTAAAATAGCCAGTGAATTCCTTTTAAATAAATCAGGATTTAACATGGCAAGAACTTCGATAAGCTGGATATTGTCAGAATTATTGCCGGTAAAGAAGCTTACAAACAGGATAAGGATATAAGATATACCCTGTTTAGTGTCCGGATAAGTTTCTTTATCTGTACGGAATAGATTTCCGCCCTTTTTTAAGGATTCAATTTGCGCCATTAATTTAAATGAGCTAATTGGTAATGCGGCCATGCTGGCATAAATAATATTAAGGGCTTCTGATGGATTAATAGTCCATTGGTCCATAACCAGTTTATCCATTTCATCAATCCTGACTTTCACCTCTTCTTTATCCATAGATAGCATGTCGATAATTCCAAGGATTGCATTGTAAATCATCAGGTGTTCATCTTTAGTAGCTATATGGGTGAGTGTACGCACGGCATCCCTGAAACACGGATCTATGAAATCAAAGTTGAAAAGTTCAGCAATGAGGATACTATGGAAATCACTCTCGTCAACAGCCTTTACTAAGCCAGGATTATACTTAGATCTGTATTTAATTTCTTCAGCAATGAAGAGTATAAGGTAATTGGTTTCGTAAATATTGTGGTTCAGCAGGAAAAGAGATTTTAAGACTTCAAAGTTACCCGTTTTAATCAAGAACCTTATTGTCCATTGCAGCAGTTGAAAACGTGAGTGATGAGAGTCGTAATGTGTGTTGATATATTCAAAGAAATCTTTGTTTATCTGGAGGTAGAATTTTTCAAGTATTTCCACAAATAAGAAGTATTCAAACATATGCGTATGGAGGAAACGGACATACTCTCTGGTGAGTTCATCTTCAAAGCGTTTTTCTTCCATTAAAATGCCATCAGCAATTAGCTCCATATATGCATTTTTAAATCTTGAAAGCTCTTTTAGCAGGCTATCTTTTGCCACGCTGTCACCATCTTTGCCATATGCAGTGAGCTGTACTACTCTTTTGAGAAAAAGGATTTTTTCCGTATAGTAGTTCGCTCTGTAGATTTTCTCCTGAATAAATCTGGATGCAAGCTCATAAAAAGTAATATTCGAGTAATAGTTGAAATCAGGATCTTCTTCTTTAAGCTGGTAGTACAAATGAATATGAAAAGGGAATTTCAACTGTGACTTAAGTCGTGAGTTGATACACTTGTCGTTCATGTGATTGATTTTTGAAATAATCAATTCTACTTCTTTCTCAGAGAGTGCAGGAACATTGGTCATTTCCTGCATGCTAAAGTAGTGCCCGCGATACCACGACGATTGTAAAAATGTAGATTGACGTGTCCTGTCATGGAATCTTACCCATGTCGTTGATCTCATGCTTAGAATCAGCCTGATATTTTTATAACCTTCAAGGGAGCATATTAAATTAATAATGCTATCAAATAATTGATCCTTTTGTTCTTTTTTTAAGACCAGGTCTGACAGGCCATCTAAAATGATAATAAATTTCCCTCCTTGTTTTGTTTGTTGTTTTTGGATATAATCTAAGGTATTCTCTTCGGCATCAATTTGCAGCTGTGATTTAATCTGGTCATCCAGGTTAAGGTTAAGTTGTTCAAGATTAAAAAAGTTATATGCCTGAAGAAATAGCAGTGTACTCGTTTTATACTGGGCATTGGGCGCCAGAAATAAATTTTCTGCCAAATGGCACAGCAGCGTGGTTTTTCCGAAGCCGGGCTGCGATACCAAACTGGTAAAGAGATACCCGCTTTGATAGAAGTCATCAAAGTCATGCTCAGCATACCGTCTGCCGATGGTCATTTCATAAGGGATGCCAGAACGGTTTCTAATGGTTTTTAAAGTAAAGCCAGTAATTTTTGCCACTTTGTCTTTAACGGCATTCCATCCATTAATTCTGGAATCCCGTTCGGGCAGCATTCCATTTTTAATGTCGTCGGCATCTACATACTCTGCGAGCGTAGTCAATGTGAAGTTGGAGAATTTGTGCTTTACAACAGCAAACCCAAATAATCTTTTTATAGTAGTTTCACTGACATTCTTATTCAGCTGTCTACTAATCTCTATGGAGATTCTCTTACAATCTGCAGGTGTAATAAACTTAATGCCACTTTTTAGTAGTATAAGACGTTTAAGTTCAGCCAACCGTTGATTATATTCCATACTTCAATATCTAGTCTGTATTAGTATTTCAAATGAAAATAAGTATTCAATATAGCACATCTACGTCGTAAATGAACGAAATGGTTTTAATTTTTAAAGATATTGATTTTAATTGATAAGCTATTTAGCTTATTGACAGATCTGAGTAACCGGCGGGTGTGAATGAATGAAAATTAATTGAAACGAACGTAATGAATAGAATCGTGAGTTTAATTCTGTTACTGATGAATGACATGAATGCCTTAAAATTGAATCAGCGCTTTTAAAATTACTCTAGGTATATGCGTTAACTCTAAAGCGCCAGGAATGAATTGGAGTACTTCTAATGCGGGAACGTGAATTAAAAAAACGTAATTAAAAAGCTGCTTGCTTATTCAAGCAGCTTTTCAATTTTATCCAGCATCACCGACATTTCAAAAGGTTTCTCCAGGTAATCGTCAGACAGTAAATGCTCTCTCATGATATAGTCTTCCGAGAATCCACCAGAAGTAAGAATAACAGGCAGGTGAGACGTAATCTGCCTGCTTCTGATTTCCCTGAATATGGCTCTGCCATCCATACCATCCAGCTTAATGTCCATTAAGATCAGGTCGGGTTTAAACTCCTCAATAATCCTGAATATAGGCCTGCCATTCATTAAAGGGAAAACTTTATAATTATTTGATTCTAAAATCGTCTGCACTGCCTCCAGTAAGTCTGGGTCATCTTCAACAACAAGTATTCTGTTCATAATTAAAAATCATTGATCAACAACTTTAGTGCCATGAAGCTGCCTAAAGAATATATACTTTTGTCGGGCAAAACAATCATATTTATATGGAACTTAATCAAAAAATAGAGGCAATAGCTAATACCTTACTTCCCAGCTTTATACCTAAAGACAAAGCAGAAACAGAGTTATGTTTTCATTTTACCCTGCCGCCAAATTCCAGCTATAAAGTTTTTTTTAAGAAGGATACAAAGTCAAACTGGCAATTTGTCGGTTTTGAAGAGGCAGAGCATTAATCTGTATGCAATTCTGATGTATGCCTGGTCGGCGATGTTCGCCAGATAATACATATAGCGGCAATACCTATAAAAACCACTAAATCATTTAATGATTTAAAGAATGAGAACGGTAATTTGATTATTCCAGTCAGGTGTATGATTTTTGTTTGAAAAGTATTAAAGAGGGATGGTAATTGCATAGCTTTGGATTAGTAATCAATACAATAAATCAAATTGGAAAATATATTTGGAAGTAGTATCATCCCGGAAAATGAGGAAGAGCGCCTGGAAAATCTTAAGAAATACAAAGTTTTATATACACAGACTGAGCCTATTTTTAATCAGCTGGCGGCAAGTGCAGCAACAATTTTTGGGGTTCCTGTTGCAATGATCAACTTTGTCGATAAGCATAACGTCTGGACAAAGGCAGCGAAAGATGGCGGGGAGATCAATACTGATGTAGAACGTGGCTCCAGCTTATGCTCTCTGGCAATAATGAATGACAGTGTTTCCGTTATTGAAGATTTTCATTCAGCACCCACACTATTATCAAATCCGCTGATAGCAGGCGAATCAGGTTTTAGGTTCTATGCTGCTGCACCCATAAAAACCAGCGAGGGATTTAACATTGGTGTCGTTTGTATCCTAGACAAAGCAGTCAGGAAGTTCACAGCAGAAGATAAGTATAAGCTCGAGCGTATTGCCGATACGATCCGCGTAGAGATAGAAGGACGATTGTAACAGTCTTATTGTGCTATCCCCTCTCTTTTTAAAATATAGTTAAAGATCCCTTCAATAGGTTTTTGAAGGATCTTTCCTACATGGATACCATTTTTAACACAAATCTCTTTAAGTATATCCTGATAATAAAAGGCAATAGAGCCCACGAAGTGGCAATTCAGCTCCTGATAATCTTCAAAAGACTTAATATTAGTGTCTATAAATTCCTGGAAGCCATCAGTCAGCGTCTTTAAAATAAAAGGATGGTCTTTGTGTGCCGACATAAACTTACTGAAGCCAGCTAAATATGTATTGGGATAAGGCTTTTGATAAACATGAGTAATGATAGTTTCCCTGTCAGCCTTAAACTCCGTTCCAAATAATGAGCTTAATTCTTCCGGCATATGCCCGTAAAGATAAGACGTAATCATTTTCCGGCCAAAGTAAGTTCCTGCACCTTCATCGCCCAAAATATAACCCAGTCCATAGTTGCTTTCATGAACTGTCGATCCGTCATAATAGGAAACATTAGATCCTGTGCCCAGAATGGAAATCAATCCTTTTTGATCGCCGCAGGTTGCATATGCAGAGCCCATCAGGTCGTTGTCTACACTGATATAAGCATTAGTGAAAAATAAGGATAGCCCATTGGAAATCACTTCGTGTTTATCCGGAGATGAGCAGCCCGCACCATAAAAATAAATCTCTTTTACTTTTGCAGCGATATCCTCCAGGTCTTTCATTTTAGCAAATATTTTAAAAATGTCCTGTGCATTTAAAAAATATGGATTGATACCCTGTGTACTAAAACTTATACTTTTATCCGCTGAATAACCCATCCAGTCAGTTTTAGTCGATCCGCTATCTGCTACTAATATCATAACCAAAAGTAATCATCTTATTGAATATTTAATGTACCGCTAATCTCTTTAAGGCTGATCTCTGTTAATTTTGCCTGATAAGATGCATCCAGAAAACGGATAATAGCATTTATGGAGTTTCGCTGTGCTTCCCGTAATTCCAGAGGGCTTATATTTCCCAATCTGTATTTATCAAAAGTAATATCAAGATTTTGTTTTGCAAGCTCTACATTACCTGTCTCCACCCTCAGCAGGTCCAGGTTTGTCGCATAATTCCTGTAGGTAGAAATCAGCAGCGCGCTGATATCCTGTTTTGTTTTTTCAAGGGTAAGCTCTGATGAGCTGATCTCTACTTTTGCATTCCGCTCATTTTGTCTTTGTAAAAAACCATTGAACACATTCAGGCTTGCCGTTACGCCATAAGTTAATCCATTAGCCCTGAACTTTTGATTAAAACCCGTGGGACTAGTGCTTTTGGAATGCTCATATCCTCCATTCAGTCCTACTGTAGGGTAGCGCTGGCCTTTTATCTGTTTAAGGTTTAGCTCTGCGATTTTCTTACTGATAAAGGCATTCTGTAAATCAGGGTTCAGCTGCTGCATCTGCAGGCTCAGCTCGTCCAATTTCAGGTTCTCATTGATGTTCATTACCTCGCTTACGGCAAAGTCAGCATTCAGGTCGCGCGCCATCACCTGGTTCAGCGTAACCATTGAAGTCTGCAATAGGTTCTTCTGCTGCAGGTATAGCGTTGTATCCGTATTATAATCCACTTTAGCAGTAAGCACATCAAGTTTTGAACCACGTCCTATCTGCAACTTATTTTCTGCAATCTTTACCCTTAATTTGGAGATAATCAGTGCGCTATCGGTAGCTTTCACCAGCTGCTGCTGCCTGGCAACAGCGAAATACGCAGATACCACTGATGATACCGTGCTGAGGATGGTCGATTTTGCGATCACTTCCCCTTGTTTCTGTAGTTCTTTAAGTTTGTTATAGCTGGCGAACATCTGGAAACCATCAAAGATAGTCCAGTCCAGCGCTACGCCATAGCTTAAATTTGTACTCAAAACCCCATTGGCCTTCTTTTCAACACCGGTAGCGGGTGTCTGTATCGTATTTTGGCGGCTGCCACCGTTCGTATACGTGCCTCCAATGGCAGGCAGCATTCCTGCGTTTCCAATGTTCACATTGTTGTTAGCAATCTGCACATCATTGCTTACCAGTTTAATATCGTAGTTATTTTTCAGTGCAGTTGTTATGGCTTCCTGTAACCTTAGCGTGTCTTGTGCCCATACAACCTGTGTGCAGCTTGCAGAAAAGAAAGCTAAGGCAGCTATAAAATTCTTAGTGTTCATTTGTTCGTTTTAAGCTGTGATTTTATTTTCTTCTTCCAATGCAGCTTTCAGTGAGTCTTGCAGTTCGCTGTTTGTCTGGTGTTCTTTAGACCAGTAAGAATAGATGGAAGGGATTACAAAAAGTGTAAGCACCAGTGAAAATATAGTACCCCCAACAATAACAATACCCATACCCATTCTGCTTTTTGCTGCCGCACCTAATGCTATTGCGATAGGTAATGCACCAATGGCAATAGCAAGACTGGTCATTAAGATTGGCCTTAACCTCGCTACAGAAGCTTCTCTGATCGCATCATGCACGCTTTTCCCTTCTTCCTTAAGCTGGTTGGCAAATTCCACAATCAGGATCCCATTTTTTGTAACCAGCCCAATGAGCATGATCGTCCCTATCTGGCTGAAGATATTCCAGCTCTGGCCAAACAGCCATAAAGAAAGAAATGCCCCTGCAACTGCCATCGGCACAGTAAGGATGATAATAATAGGATCTTTAAAACTTTCAAACTGTGCAGAAAGAATAAGATATACCAATAATATCGCCAGGCCAAAGGCAAATAGCGTGTTCGAAGAGCTCTCCTGGAAGTCGCGCGATTCGCCACTCAGATCCGTAGAGAAAGACTCATCCAAAACCTTATCCCTTATCCTGTCCATTGCTGCAATCCCGTCGCCCATACTTTTTCCCGGCGCCAGTCCCGCAGAAACAGTAGCTGCGATAAAGCGGTTGTTCCTGTACAGCTGCGGCGGACTGCTTTCTTCTTTTGCCGTCACGAGGTTATCCATCTGTATCAATTCACCTTTTTCACTACGTACATATACCGAGCTGAGGTCCAGTGGATCTTTTCTGTTATCCACATCAAACTGTCCGATAACCTGGTATTGTTTTCCATTCATAAAGAAGTACGAAAAACGCTGTCCGCTCAGACCCAGCTGCAGCGTCTGGGCAATTGCCGATACAGATACCCCCAGATTTCTTGCCTTATCCCTGTCTATGGTGAGGTTGATCTCCGGCTTATTGAATTTAAGGTTCACATCCGACACCGTAAATGTAGGATCTTTACTCACCTCATCCATAAACAAAGGTACTTTCTCACGTAGCTTGTCAAAATTCTGTGCCTGTATAATATAACTTACCGGCAGTCCTCCTCTGCGGCCAACCGAAATTGTCGGTTGCTGCGTTACCAGCACCTTCCCCTCCGAATATTTTTTGGTAATCCGCGTCAGCTGATTGGCAATTTCCTCCTGTGATCTTTCCCGTTCATCAGGGTCTACCAGCACCATTCTTACAAAGCCACTGTTTGTAGAGCCCGATCCGCCAAATCCTGGTGAGGTAATCGTTATCGCTACCTTTTTTTCCGGTATAGAATCCTCGACCATCTTCGCTATTTTCATAATAAACTGATCCGTATAGGCAAAAGAAGCCCCTTCAGGAGTAGTTACATTCATATTAATTGCGCTCCTGTCATCATAAGGTGCAGTTTCCTTAGGCAGGATTTTCCAGAACAATACAATCAGTCCCACGCAGGCCAGTATAATTGGTGCTGCCAGCCATCGTCTGGTAAGGAACTTATTCAGGTTTTCCGAATAGCTATCATTCAGCTTTACAAAATAAGGTTCAGTAAGATCATAGAACTTAGACTTTTTATGACCTGTCTTTTTCATTAAGTAGGCGTTAAGCATCGGTGTTAAGGTAAGCGATACGAAAGCCGAAATAAGTACCGCGGCGCCGATCACAATACCGAACTCCCTGAACAGGCGGCCTACAAAGCCTTCCAGGAAAACAACAGGCAGGAATACTGCTGCCAGTGTAATAGAGATAGAAATTACGGCGAAAAATATTTCATTAGCTCCTTTAATAGCAGCCTCAAAAGGTGACATGCCCTCTTCCACCTTTTTAAAGATATTCTCCGTCACCACAATACCGTCATCCACTACCAGTCCCGTGGCCAGTACAATAGCCAGCAAGCTCAGCACATTAATGGAAAAGCCAAAGATATACATGATAAAGAAAGTGAATACCAGGGAGACGGGGATATCAATCAGTGGCCTGAAGGCGATTGCCCAGTCTCTGAAGAACAGGTAAATAATGATGATTACCAGCACCAGCGAAAGGATAATCGTCTCCGCAACCTCTGTTACGGAACTCTTGATAAACATAGTGTTATCAATGGCAACGTTCAGCTTAATATCTTTTGGAACATCTTTTTCCAGCTGTGCAAAACGCTTCTCAAATTCTTTGGAGATGTCAAGGTAGTTAGCTCCCGGCTGCGGGATAATCGCTACACCAACCATGGGCCTGCCAGACTCACGAAGAATAGTCTCTTCATTTTCGGAGCCCAGTTCTGCATAGCCCACATCCTTCAGCTTAATTACATTATTGCTGTCGTTTTTTAAGATCAGGTTATTGAACTGCGTTTCATCCGTTAGTTTACCCAGTGTTTTCACAATCAGCTCAGTGCTTGCCCCGGTAATTTTCCCCGACGGCAACTCTACATTTTCATTATCCAGCGCTGTCACAATATCCTGCGAAGTTAATCCATAGGCAGCCAGCTTCGCCGGGTCAATACGGATACGCATTGCATATTTACGCTGCCCCTGTATTTGTACACCGCTCACCCCGGGAATAGTCTGTATGCGCTCAGCGATTACATTTTCTGCATAGTCACTCAGCTCCATCTGGTTCCGCTTGGCACTTTGTACCGTCATCGTAATAATAGGATCCGAGTTGGCATCCGCCTTGCTCACTACAGGGTTCCCGTCGATATCTTTAGGCAGGCTCCTTGCGGCTTGTGATACCTTGTCACGCACGTCATTCGCAGCCTCTTCAATGTTTTTATTGAGGTTGAACTCTACGGTAATATTACTTGTCCCGTTATTACTTGACGAGGATATATTCCTGATGCCATCAATTCCGTTGATGGATTTCTCCAGGACTTCCGTTATCTGAGATTCAATGATATCTGAATTTGCTCCAGGGTAGGAGGTACGTACAGACACCACCGTTGGGTCTATATTCGGGAATTCCCTGACCCCCAGAAAATTGTACCCTATAATCCCAAATAACAGGATCACCAGGTTCATCACTATAGCTAAGACAGGCCTTTTTATACTGGTAGTCGATATACTCATTTTCTAAGAATTAATTTTTAACCAGGTTAACTTTCACAGGTGCATCTTCTTTAAGAGACATCGCACCGGTGGTCAACACCGTATCACCCACGTTTAATCCAGACGTAATCACTATTTTATCTTCAGTACGCGTACCCGATTCTACCGGTACTTGTTTTGCTTTTCCATTTTTACTTACAAATACAGTTTTCCCCTTAAGCACAGGGATAACCGCCTCATTGGGCACCATGATCGCATCTTTAATTACGCTCAGCGCAAGTGAGATCTTAGCGAATGAGCCAGGCAGTAATTCATTGTTGTTATTTTGTGCAAGTGCTTTTATCTGTAATGTTCTTGTCTGGGCATTGATGCCCGGTTCCATGGCAAATACCTTTCCGCTGAAAATCTGGTTAGAGCCATCCGTGCGAAAGGTGATCGTAGAATTTAATTTAATCTGCCCCATATATTTTTCAGGGACAGAAAAGTTGACTTTTATAGGGTTGGTACTTAAAAGGCTGGCGATTACCTTAGTTGGGGTGATATATTCACCTACCGAAATTGAGCGCAAACCGACTTTCCCGCTAAAAGGGGCTATAATAGATGTTTTTGCCAGTTGTGCTCTGATCAGTTGCCCCTGTGCTTTTAGAGATTTAAGATCGGCCAATGCCGTATCATACTCCTCCTGGCTGATTGCGCCTTTTTGCAGCAGCTGTTTAGCTCTGTTTTCATTAGACGCAGACAGGCTTTGTTTAGTCAGTGCCTCTTGCAGTTGTGCCTGTATATCGCGGTCATTTATTTTTACCAGCAAGCTGCCTTTCGTTACCGTTGCACCCTCTTTAAAATATATTCCTGTAACTAATCCCGATACTTCGCTTTGCAAAGCGATAGCTTCATTGGCTTCCAGTGTTCCTGTAATTTCCAGCTGATCATTGAAAGAGGCCGGTTTAACAACAATACCGTCAACAGTAAGCCCTTTTGCTCCAGCTCCTTTGGCTCCACGCTCTCCACCCGCGTTTTCTATTTTTTTATTGGCAGATATGCGGTAATAAATTAAATAGGCTATTCCGAGGAAAAGAATGGTGTAAATAATGTATTTTAGTTTCATGTGTTTGTGTGTAGGGCTATATTCAGTACGCAAAAATATTTAAATAATAGTGGGGCTGCAGGTTGTATTAAGGATGTTACAGCTAATATTCAATTTTAAGAGTGTAAAAATGAGATAAGGTTTAAATTTGTGACGGAAGGTATAATGCAAAGCTATCTCCAGATTATTATAAGGTGAAATTATTATTAAATTGCCATACACATGCCTGTTTATACTAGCATCATCATCTAAAAAACAATAATACATTTATATTCAATGAAACCATCATTAGCTTACATATCATATATCAAATGAATACAAGCTCATGATAGCTTCATAACAATTAAATAACAACACTTACGAATGAAAAAAATTACACTGGGAATTCTTCTTTTATGGTCGCTCTCTTTCAGGGCCGGTGCACAAGTAAAAATCGGGTACGAAATTAGTTTTAAAGAGCCACAGGCACATTATGCCGAAGTGGAAATGAACCTTTCGGGTTTAACAAAAGAGTACATAGATGTTAAAATGCCTGTGTGGGCACCAGGATCATATCTGGTGCGCGAATTTGCTAAAAATGTAGAAGGCTTTACTGCCTCTGCCGGAAATAAAGCATTGAAACTGGAGAAAACAAAAAAGAATACCTGGAGAATCTATACAGGTACAGCTAAATCTGTTCATATCAACTACCGCGTTTATGGCAATGAAGTGTCTGTACGGACTACGTTTATTGATAATACACATGCATTCCTGTCATCTACGGGGGTCTTTATGTATCCGGATAAGATGCTGTCGCTGCCAAGTACAGTTAAGATTATTCCTTATACAGGATGGAGCAAGGTTTCCACTGGCTTACCGGCTATAGCTGGCCAGGCTTTCACGTATACAGCTAAGAACTTTGACATTTTATATGACAGCCCCCTGGAAGTAGGTAATCAGGATATATTTGAATTTATGGCTGCGGGAGTGAAGCATGAAATGGCCATGTATGGTGGTGGAAATTACGATAAGGAACGTTTAAAGGTAGATTTACCCAAAGTTATTGAAGCAGCTACTGCTGTTTATGGTGAAAATCCAAATACCAGCTATACCTTTATTGTGCATAACTTTTCTGGCGGTGGCGGTGGTTTAGAGCATTTGAATTCTACCGTGTTGGGTGCTTCAAAAGATCAGTATGCGGATGAAGATGGTTATAAAGGTTTTTTAAGTCTGGTAGCACATGAGTACCACCATTTATGGAATGTAAAAAGGATGCGCCCGGTAGCTTTGGGCCCGTTTGATTATGAAAATGAAAATTACACTACAGATCTGTGGATTGCTGAAGGTTTTACTGCCTATTATGAAAATAAGTTTATGCTGCGTGCCGGATTCTGGACACCTGATAATTTTGTAGGGGTATTAGTAGGCTCTGTGTCTTCAGTAGTAAATACTCCAGGTGCTAAAGTGCAGTCTGCGGCAGAAGCGAGTTTCGATGCCTGGATAAAACAATATAGGCCTAATGAGAATTCAAACAATACCACTGTTTCCTATTACAGTAAAGGTGAAGTTGTTGGATTGCTGCTGGACCTGGAAATTGCACATGCCACAAAAGGGGCACATAGCCTTGATGATGTGATGAAAGCGGTATACTTACAATGCAAAACAACAGGCAAAGGATATACAGACGCAGAATTTAAGGCAACAGCAGAGAAGATCAGCGGTATTAACCTTACTGATTTCTGGACAAAATATGTAAATGGTACTGCTCCTGTTGAATACGCTAAATATTTCGGCTTTGCCGGGATTAAAGTTCAGGACCAGAATGAAGGCAAGGCTATCCCTTACCTTGGGGTTTCCACCAAAAAAGCAGAAGGACTGTTCAGTATTGGCTCTGTTTCACGGAATTCAGCTGCATGGACAGATGGATTAAATGCGGGTGATATCGTAGTTAGTATTGACGGGGCTGTGCCCACAGGTGCTATTGAAAGGATGCCTGAAATTGTTAACCGCAAAGTTGGCGATGTGGTAAAGGTTAAAATCAAAAGAGATGGGGTAGAAAAGGATATAAATGTAACGCTTAAATCGAGTCCTAATGTAAGCCTGGTACCCTCACTCGATCCAAATGTGACTGATGCACAGCGTGCTGTGTTAAAGAAATGGATGGGCATATAGTTTTTCTCAATCCACAAAAAAGCCAGCAGATAAAAAATCATCCGCTGGCTTTTTAATTTTTAAGCGTTATGTTTTAGAAAGTGAAACGCAGAGACAGCCCAACGCCCGAAGCATCAAAATCTGTATCTGGTGCTAATTCAATAGCAGGCTTCCAGTCTAACGAGATATTGATTGGTGCATCTGCAAATTTATAATCCAGTCCTAAGACACCATCTACCGAAAGATATAAATCACTTGAATCGTCATATTTCCATTTAGCAGTACCAATACTACCACCAATACCATAATACCAGTTTAAACCCGCTGCATTTTGTATAGGGTTATAGATTTCATATAAACCAGTTACCCTGAAATAATTGTAGTTATTATTAGATCTGAAATTTGCGATCAGGTCAATCATTTTATTACCACCTAATGTAGTTTTGAAAGTTACTCCATTTGCAGCGCCAAAGCGACCACCTATTGCATTGTCATAGCCCTGGGCTTTTGAAGAAAATTGGATTGCCAATGTAGCGATTACAGCTAAGCAAAGTATAGTAAATACTTTTTTCATATGATTTGTGTTTTATTATTTGTAATAAAATCATCTTAACAATTATTGTGCCGCCAGTCAGTTTTTTAATAAATGGTCTTTTAATTTATAGGTTTTAGCTGCTTTGGGCAGTACCAATTGCATCAGAATATCATTCTTCTTCAAAGAAAATGGATATGAATTGAAATTGGTATATATAGAGAATTTAAAATTCTTAGATTTGGCTGACAACATATTATCAATAAATGTGTTTTTATAACAAGATTTAACCAAATACTAATAAACATTTTATGCCTGTAACTGTAACCAGAGTATTTGATCTGCTCAAATACAATTTAGACAAATTTCCTAAAGAAGAGTTTATTAGTGGTAAAATAAACGGTGAATGGAAAAAGTACAGCACCCAAAAATTTTCTGATACTGTAGATCAGCTCAGTAAAGGCCTGATCACCATTGGTATAGGGAAAGCATCAAAGGTAGCAGTCATGTCGCCAAACAGGCCTGAATGGAATATAACAGATTTTGCGATTACTCAGATTGGCGCGTACCAGGTGCCCCTGTATCCTACATTAGCAGAACTAGATATCAAGTTTATTTTGACCAATGCAGAGGTAAGCGTTATATTTCTGGCAGATGAAGCCTTATATCAAAAGGTCAAGCCAGTATGCGAACAGGTTAATCCAGCAATAAAACTATACACCTTTAACCAGGTTGAAGGTGCCGCCAACTGGCAGGAGCTCATCGATGCAGGTGTTGCAACAGGCGATAATATTGATCTCGAACCATTGCGTGCCGCAGTTACGCCAGATGACATTCTTACCCTGATCTATACTTCGGGCACTACAGGAACCCCAAAAGGAGTAATGCTTACCCACAATAACCTGGTACAGAACTTTAAGAGCCTGTCTACCATCTTTCCTGAAAATGTTAAAACTGTGCTCAGCTTTTTGCCCTTGTCGCATATCTTCGAACGGATGATCACCTATCTCTATCTATTTACCGATGGCGCTTTATATTATGCAGAGAGTATGGAGACTATTGTTGCCGATATCCAATACGTGAAGCCCAATGCATTTTCTACCGTTCCGCGGCTACTGGAAAAGGTATACGATAAGATCATGGAAAAAGGTAAGGAACTTACAGGGATAAAGAGAAAGATATTTTTCTGGTCTGTAGCACTTGCAGAGCAGTATGAACAAAAAAATAGCTGGTACTATAATTTAAAACTCTCTATTGCCCGCAAGCTGGTCTTTAAAAAATGGCAGCAGGCGCTGGGAGGTGAGATCATCGTCATCGTTTCTGGTGGGGCAGCATTAAACCCCCGTCTGGCACGGATTTTCTGGGCAGCAGGGATGCCGGTTGTGGAAGGTTATGGATTAACAGAGACTTCTCCGGTAATCACCGTAAACTATTTCGACAATACCATGTTCGGTACTGTTGGTCCTCCGATTAAAGGTGTTGAAGTGAAAATTGCGCCAGATGGAGAGGTGCTTACCAGGGGGCATAATGTAATGAAAGGGTATTATCAGCGGGAGGACCCTACTGCCGAAACTATTGATGCCGAGGGCTGGTTCCATACCGGCGACATCGGAGAAATGCTGGAAGGTAAATTTCTGAAGATTACCGACAGGAAAAAAGAGATCTTTAAAACTGCCGGTGGTAAATATGTGGCACCACAAACACTGGAAAATAAATACAAAGAGTCTACCGTAATAGAGCAGATAATGGTGTTGGGAGAAAACCGTAAATTCCCTATGGCCCTGATTGTGCCAAACTTTACAGCACTGCAAGCCTGGGCAAAGTTTAAAGGAATCCCTTATACCACTAATGAGGAGATGATCAAAGATCCTCATGTGCTTGAAAAATTTGAGAAAGAGATTGAGCATGGCTCTATTGGCTTTGGAAAGTGGGAACAGGTGAAACGTTTCGCACTTCTGGCCAATGAATGGAGTATCGAAGGTGGTGAGTTTACACCAAAATTAAGTTTAAAACGTAAAGTTATTCTGGGAAAATTCAAAGATCTGATTGAGAAGGTTTATAAGGATGCGGAAGACTATAAACCTGTTCAGAAATAACATTGAATTGACGGCTATTTAATATACAGTATTTAATAGGCCTTTTGTCACATTTTTAGAAACTTTATTTTTTAATTCCCTACTTGGATAATATGATATTATTTAATAGCTTTGTTATGCAAGCATAGTAAATTGATGAAACAACAGGAGACCATAGATTATTTATTAAAGGCAGTTTGGCAGAACATGTCTAACAGTTATAACCAGATTGCCTCGGGATTTGGCATTACGCAAGCCATTGGCTACATGCTGATCAATATAGATCAGGAAGGTACGGCTGTTTCGCAGCTTGCCGGTTTGCTGGGCGTTAAAGCAACCAGCTTATCGCGGATGCTCAACAACATGGAAGAATATGGATTGATTTACAGAGAGACGGCTGCAGGCGATAAACGCTCAGTAAAGGTGTTCCTGACCGACTTTGGCAGGGAGAAAAGACAGATGGCCAAAGGTGTTGTACGTTCTTTCAATGAATACCTCACCGCCAACCTAACTGTACAAGAGAAAAACAGCCTCATGCAGGGATTACAAAAATTGAATAAACTCACGTTAGCATATACAGTAACTACAGAAAACGATGAACAAAAAGATAAATAAAGTAGCAGTACTGGGCTCAGGTATTATGGGCTCACGCATTGCTTGTCACTTTGCGAATATAGGTGTAGAAGTATTGTTGTTAGATATTGCACCGAAAGAGCTCAGTAAAGAAGAGGAAAGCAAAGGATTGACCTTAGCGCACCCGGCAGTAAAAAACCGTGTGGTTAATGCTGCATTGCAAAATGCGCTGAAAACTAACCCCTCACCGGTATATTCTAAAAAGGTAATCAGCAAGATTACTACAGGAAATTTCGAAGATGACATGGCCCGGATTGCCGGGTACGATTGGATCATTGAAGTAGTGGTAGAGAACCTGGACATCAAGAAAAAGGTTTTTGAACAAGTAGAGCAACACCGCAAGCCAGGTACTCTGGTAACGTCGAATACCTCGGGTATCCCTATTCACCTGATGGCTGAAGGCAGGAGCGAAGACTTTAAAGCTAATTTCTGCGGGACTCACTTTTTTAATCCGCCGCGCTATTTACGGCTGCTTGAAATCATTCCTACTCCCTATACACACCCAGACCTGGTAGATTTCTTAATGCACTATGGCGACCAGTTTTTAGGCAAGACTACTGTCTTGTGTAAAGATACGCCTGCGTTTATTGCCAACAGGGTAGGGGTATATGCAATCATGGCATTGCTACACCTGGTAGATAAACTGGAACTTACTGTAGAAGAGGTGGATAAATATACAGGCCCGGCCTTAGGAAGGCCTAAGTCGGCCACTTTCCGCACCTCTGATGTGGTTGGGCTGGATACGATGATCAAAGTAGCTAAAGGTTTGTACGACAACTGTCCGGATGACAAAGCACATGATCTTTTTAAACTGCCGGATTATGTGGTTAAAATGGAAGCCAGTCAGTGGCTGGGTGATAAAACTAAACAGGGATTTTATAAAAAGATAAAAACAGCAGAGGGAAAAACGGAGATCCTGGCGCTGGATTTAAAAACAATGGAATACCGGCCGCAGCAGAAAATAAAATCAGCTACGCTGGAAATGACCAAGCCTATAGAAAATGTAAAAGACCGTATGAAGGTATTTGCAGCGGGCAAGGATAAAGCTGGCGAGGTGTTCAGGCATTCTTTTTTCGGCCTGTTCGAATACGTATCAGACCGGATACCGGAAATTGCTGATGAGCTTTACCGTATAGATGATGCAATGCGTGCTGGCTTTGGCTGGGACCTTGGTCCTTTTGAAGCCTGGGATGCTGTAGGTGTTGCCGAATCTTTGGAAGGCATGAAAAAGTATGGACATGAAGCTGCAGCATGGGTACATGAGATGCTTGCCGCAGGGCATACTTCCTTCTATAAAGTGGAAGACGGAGTAAAAAAATATTACGACATCCCTTCAAAAACTTATAAAGCATTGCCCGGCGCATCTGAATTTATTATTCTTGATCATATCCGTGGTAATAAAACCATATGGAAAAATTCCAGTGCTTCAATTATTGACCTGGGCGATGGTATCCTGAATGTGGAATTCCATTCCAAGATGAATACGATTGGTGGTGATACTTTACAAGCCATTAATAAAGCCATTGATATGGCCGAGAAAGACTATAAAGGCGTAGTGATAGGTAATGATGGTGCTAATTTTTCTGCTGGTGCAAATGTAGGGATGATCTTTATGATGGCCGTGGAGCAAGAATGGGATGAGCTGAACCTGGCTATAAGAATGTTCCAGAACACTTCTATGCGCATCCGCTATTCGTCTATTCCGGTAGTGGTGGCCCCGCACAACCTCACTTTAGGTGGTGGCTGCGAATTTAGCCTTCATGCAGACCATGTACAGCTCAATGCAGAAACTTATATGGGGCTGGTAGAGTTTGGCGTTGGCGTTATACCTGGTGGTGGCGGTACGAAAGAGTTCGCTTTGCGTGCTTCGGATGAATATAATGAAGACCAGATTGTGCAGAATGTGTTAAAAAATAGGTTCCTGACAATAGGTATGGCCAAAGTTTCTACCTCGGCGGTCGAAGCCTTTGAATTAGGGTACCTGCTGAAAGATAAATATGCGATCAGCATGAACCGCAGCAGGCTGATTGCGGATGCAAAAGCGAAAGCTATTGAGCTGGCTGATGCCGGATATACCCAGCCTGTACGCCGGAAGGATATCAGAGTTTTAGGTAAACAAGGATTGGGGATTGTCTATGCCGGGGCAAATACGATGTACTCAGGTCACTATATTTCTGAACATGATAAAAAGATCTCTGAGAAGTTGGGTTGGGTGATGTGTGGCGGCGACCTGTCCTCTCCCACAGAAGTTACAGAGCAGTATTTGCTCGACCTGGAAAGAGAGGCTTTTTTGTCGCTCTGCGGGGAAAGAAAAACACTGGAGCGTATCCAGAACATCGTAACCAAGGGCAAGCCGCTCCGTAATTAATTAATGTATTTCATCAAATATAACAAGACATGCAAGAAGCATATATCATAGCAGGATTACGTACAGCAGTGGGCAAAGCTCCACGCGGTGTATTTCGTTTTACCAGAGCCGATGATCTGGCTGCAGAAGTGATCAGACAGCTGGTGGCCTCGGTACCTAACCTGGATAAAGAACAAATAGATGATGTCATTGTAGGTAACGCTACACCTGAAGCAGAACAGGGCCTCAATATTGGCCGTATGATTTCGCTGATGGGCCTGGATACTGATAAGGTTCCGGGAGTAACTGTGAACAGGTATTGTGCATCAGGACTGGACACGATTGCTACAGCGGTGGCAAGGATTAAAAGTGGAATGGCCGACTGTATTATTGCTGGTGGCGTAGAAGTCATGTCAGGCATGGCCTTCGGTGGCTGGAAGCTGGTGCCGAATCCTGATGTAGCTAAAAAACATCCTGACTGGTATTGGGGGATGGGGCTAACTGCAGAAGCGGTAGCTAATGAATATAAGGTAAGCAGGGAAGACCAGGATGAGTTTGCTTTCCAATCTCACCGCAAAGCTGTAGAAGCTATAAAAAATGGCCACCTTAAGGATGGTGTAGTGCCGATCACTGTTACAGAAAATTATCTGGATGGAGATATGAAAAAGAAAAGCAGGACCTACGTAGTAGATACCGATGAAGGTCCGCGTGCAGATACCAGCCTGGAGAAACTGGCTACATTGAAACCTGTATTTGATGCATTTGGAAGTGTTACCGCTGGTAACTCCTCGCAAACTTCCGATGGGGCTGCATTTGTGCTGGTCGTATCAGAAAGCAAACTGAAAGAACTGGGGGTTGATCCTATCGCACGCCTGTTAAGCTATGGTGTGGTAGGTGTACCACCCCGCATCATGGGCATAGGCCCTATAGAGGCTATTCCGCTGGCCTTAAAAAAAGCAGGCTTAACATTAGAACAATTAGACCTGATAGAGCTGAATGAAGCTTTTGCGTCACAGTCGCTCGCCATCATCAGGACCCTGGGCTTAAATACAGAAAAGCTGAATGTGAATGGTGGCGCTATTGCGCTTGGCCATCCACTGGGTTGTACAGGAGGTAAACTAACCGTGCAGTTGTTTAATGAACTGAAACGCAGACAGGGTAAATACGGCATGGTTACCATGTGCGTAGGCAGCGGACAGGGTGCGGCAGGTGTTTTTGAAATGCTTTAGTAATTGATTGTTTTAAATTGACATATATGGAAACTACAGACAAAGTAACAGTAAAAGGTGGTGAGTTTTTAATAAAAGATACCACCTGGCAGGATGTATTTATTCCTGAAGAATTTGATGAAGAACAACAGATGATTGCACAGACCTGCCGTGATTTCCTTGCGGCTGAGGTGTATCCGAATCTGGAACGTATAGATAAACTGGAAGAAGGGTTGATGCCTTCGCTGTTGACTAAAGCCGGTGAGCTGGGAATTCTCGGGGTTTCTATCCCTGAAGAATTTGGTGGTTTTGGTAAGAACTTCAACACCTCGATGCTGGTTGCCGATGTAATAGGTGCGGGACATTCTTTCGCTGTAGCTTTATCTGCACATACAGGGATAGGCACTTTACCAATTCTTTATTATGGTTCTGAAGAACAAAAGGCTAAATATATACCTAAATTAGGTACAGGAGAGTGGAAAGCTGCTTACTGCTTAACCGAGCCTAACTCGGGCTCTGATGCTAATTCGGGTAAAACAAAAGCCGTGTTATCTGCAGATGGAAAGCATTATTTGATTACAGGGCAGAAGATGTGGATTACGAATGGCGGTTTCGCGGATATCTTTATTGTGTTTGCCAAAATCGAGGACGACAAAAATCTTACTGCCTTTATAGTGGAACGTGAATTCGGCGGGATAACCATGAATCCTGAAGAGCATAAAATGGGTATCAAAGGATCTTCAACACGCCAGGTGTTTTTTAATGAAGCCCATGTGCCTGTAGAAAATATGCTTTCTGAGCGTCAGAATGGGTTTAAGATTGCGGTGAATATTTTAAATATTGGCAGGATTAAGCTGGCAGCAGCAGCAGTGGGTGCTTCTAAAGGTGTAATCAGCACGGCTATTAATTATGCAAATGAGCGGATCCAGTTTGATCGCCAGATTTCAAAATATGGGGCTATACGTTTCAAACTTGCAGAAATGGCTACGAAAGTATACGCCGTAGAATCTGCTAATTACAGAGCGGGACAAAATATTGATGATGCCTACGAAGCTTTGGTTGCCGGAGGTATGGATGCCAGCAAGGCAAAGTTAAAATCTACGGAGCAGTTTGCTGTAGAATGTGCTATCCTTAAGGTTTGGGGTTCTGAAGCCCTCGATTATGTTGTAGATGAGGGTGTACAGATTTACGGCGGTATGGGCTTTTCTGCCGATGCACCAATGGACAGGGCCTACCGCGATGCCAGGATCAACCGTATCTTTGAAGGTACCAATGAGATCAACAGGTTATTGACTGTTGACATGATGCTGAAAAGAGCGATGAAAGGAGAATTGGATCTGATGACACCTGCAACAGCTGTTGCTGCAGAGCTGATGTCTATACCTGAATTTGGGGAGGAGGACGATACGCTGTTTGCTGCGGAGAAGAAGATTGTGAAAAACCTGAAAAAAGCTACTTTGATGGTTGCCGGCGCTGCGGTGCAGAAGCTGATGATGAGCTTATCCAAAGAGCAGGAAATCTTAATGAATATCGCCGATATGGCCAGTTACGTTTATGTTGCTGAATCAGCGCTGTTGCGGACAGAAAAATTAGTTAACCTGCGTGGGGAAGCCGCCTGTGAAGGTCAGCTGAATATGATGCGTATATATTTTGTAGAGGCTGTAGATGCACTGCAGAAAGCAGGTAAAGAAGCTTTATGGGCCTTTGCTGAAGGTGACGAACAACGTATGATGCTGGTTGGCCTTAAACGCTTTACCAAGATGGATGCTTTTAATGTTAAGGATGCAAGGCAGAAGGTAGCCCAGCAATTAATTGCCGCTAATAAATATTGTTATTAAAAGATGATCTGCCCTTAACAGGGCCTTATATAAGTATTTATTCATTGCTAAAAACGCTCTTGTTGTACAAGGGCGTTTTTTACATTTGTTAAAATTGGTTAAATATTGTGCCATCCCTAATAAAAGAGTATTTTTGTGCGGTATGTTGAAAAGTAGAACACTTTGGGCGTTGGTATTGCTTGCTTGCATTTTTTATGCCTGCAAGAATGATCCGCCTTTTGATAAAGCTACTCAGGCAAAAATTGATGACGATCTGATTATAAAGTTCCTCGATTCATCTGGTGTAGAGATGGAAAGAACAAGTGATGGATTGTATTACAAAATCATTTCAGATGCAGATACCGGAAAAGCAGTCACAGATACAACAGATACTGTTTCTGTACATTATGTAGGCAAATTTCTTGATGGTACTTTGTACGATTCTACTTCGAGTGCAATTGATACGCTTGCTACTAAATTTGTATTTGGGGATGCTATGCAAGGTTGGAGAAAAGGTATTTCTATGATCAAGACAGGCGGAGAGATAAGATTGATTATACCATCCGCTATGGCCTACCAGGACAGAATAATACGGAGACCAGGGCTGGATACGCTGGGTCCCAATAAGATTTTTGATTTCGATATCCGCTTAATCAGAGTCGCTAAAAGAGTTGTAAAGTAAAATATAAATAAAATAAATAATGTTTAAAAAGTTATCAGGATTTGCCCTTGCCTTAGTTGGCCTCACAGTTCTTTTAGGGTCATGCAAAAAGGACTATGAGTCGATCCAAAGTGTAGATTCCAAAAAGATACAGGATTATATTTCCAGAAATAACCTCACAGTTACTGAAGATCCGCTTAAGAGTGGTTATTATTATCAGATCCTGAATGAAGGTGCTGGCGATTATTATAAAGATACAGATTCTGTATTGTATGATGGTGAGGTCAAGGGGCTAGAGAATGGGACTATCTATACTACTTCACCCGCTAACGGTAACCTGGGTACTTATGTTGGCTATACTAACACTTTTTTCAGTATTTCTATGCCAGCCGTGAGAGATGTAATCCGCAAACTAAAACCAGGTGGCTCAGCAAGGATCATACTTCCTTCTTATCTGGCATTTGGTAAAAATGGATTAGCAACCTACAACATACCCTCTAATGAAAACTTAGATATTACTATCACAACCTATGCGGAAACGCAGACAGCGCGTGATGAAAGGTTGATCAAAGCAATTATTGCTACTCAAGGTCTAACGATGACCAGAGATCCTTCAGGGATATATTATAGTATAGTTGAAGCTGGTACAGATACTATTCCTATTACTACATATTCGACTGTTACAACCAGTTATACACTTCGATTGAAAGATGGTGTAGTTCTTGAAACGGGGACTGACTTTTCTTTTTCAATGTATCCTAAAACAGCAACTACTATTTTAGCTCCCATAATGATTTTTCCTGGAAAATTGGTGAAAGGTGGTAAAATGAGGATGCTTATTCCTTCTGCTTACGCTTACGGTACTTCATCAAGTGGTACTGTACCAGCGAATGCTATCCTTGATTATGATTGGGAGATTACCGCGGTCACAGAATAATATTTAAGCAGTAATAAAAAGGCCGTATGATTAAAACCATGATAAGCCTTTTTATTACTAATTATATCTCACAGGATATAAGGGTAATTTCTCCTAGACTACTTTACTTTACCCATTTTTCCAAAGTTATTACTTACCCTACCGCCATCAGTAAAGGTTGCGGCAAATGGTGGGCCTGAAATAACACCGTGCCCAGTAGAGTTATAACCTACTAAATTACCATCGGTTTGTAATACCCATATGGCGTTGTTTGTTGTAATATTCGATGCCCAATATACGTTGCTTGTTGATCCTTTACATATAATATTGCCATCAATTTGAAAGGTAGTAATTGGGATGACGTTAGTATTGCTAGGAACTGAATATGGAAGATATTTATTTGTTGCCCAAAGCGCTGGGCTCCATATTATATCACCATTTGGACTTGATCTCTTATATAATACAAGATTTCCATCCGTTTGGAAAAATAATGAATACAATCCGTTAGTCGATCTTGCAATCTCTGTATCTAATTTATAATCGTTTAGTGCCAGGTCCGGATGGTTCAATGGATTAGGTGCTTCTGGAGGGAACCATACATAGCTTGTTGTGAAATTACCAGGATTGATAATATTTTTGCCTATAATATCCAGTTTAGTTCCAATTTTGTAGTAATTAGTAGTTTGAGCATCGCCATTAGCAGAATTGATATCCACTGTATCTTTTTTGCAAGAAATGATTGCTATAGAAAGCAATCCTAATAAGAGATAAATCTTTTTCATCTTTACTTGTTTAGGTTATTAAATAATCAACAAGTTAATGATGTTTTTTATTAAATATTTAATTCGTCTCGTTAGGGTAATTTAATTTAGGTGGTAACATTTAATTCTCGCCTTTACAATAACTAATTGTAACTGTAATATTACATTAAGGTAATAAATTGGTTCTTTACTAACAAATACTAAGCTAAGGCTTCTTTAAAAACCCTCAATATCCTGTCTCTTGCAAAAGCATGGTCTACAATAGGCTGCGGTTGCTGAAGTTGCTTATATTCCGGTGCCCATTTATAGATGTAAGTATTTTGCGGGTCAAACTTCTTCGCCTGCAATTCCGGATTAAACACCCTGAAATAAGGTGCCGCATCATTGCCGCAGCCACATGCCCATTGCCATCCGCCAACATTACTCGCCATTTCATAATCCAGCAGCTTCTCCGCAAAATAAGCTTCACCCCAGCGCCAGTCAATTAATAGATGTTTAGTGAGGAAACTCCCTACAATCATCCGCACGCGGTTATGCATATAACCGGTCTGGTTCAGCTGATTCATTCCTGCATCGACAATAGGATACCCTGTTTTGCCATTTTTCCAGGCTTCAAAGTCTTTCTCGTCATTCAGCCATTTGATATTATCATATGCTGGTTTAAAAGATTTCGCAGCCACCTGTGGAAAATGCCATAAGATCATCATGTAGAAATCTCTCCATGCCAGTTCCGAAAGCCATTTGTGCGCCTTTGCCTCCACTGCTTTCCCTGCGGCTTCCCTTATACTTACCGTTCCAAAGCGGAGGTGTAACCCAATATGAGTGGTCGCATCATCTGCAGGGAAATCTCTTCTTTCTTCATAAGCAGCCAGTTTATCTTCAAAGCTCAGCGGCGGAAATTCCATTTCTGACGCGATAAAGCCAAGATCTGAAAGGGAAGGTACGGGCGAACCTTCCGTTTGAAATAGGCCTGACAAATATTTTTCTACAGGATAAGCCTTTAGATAAAAGCTGTCCAGTTTTTGGTGCCACTGACGGAAATAGGGTGTAAATACCGTGTAAGGTTTTCCATCAGCTTTCGTGATTTCATCCTTTTCGAATATCGCCTGATCTTTATAGGTATAGAAAGGAATATCCTCCGAACGGAGGAATTCACCCAATGCATCATCGCGCTCTATTGCGTAAGGTTCATAATCATGATTTGTGTATACACCTTTAACGGTGTAGTCATTAAGAATTTCCTGCCATGCCTCTTCAGGCGTTCCGTGTTTAATCAAAAGAGAGGAGCCATAAGTATGGAGTTTCTTATTCAGCTCCTGAAGAGTATGGTAGATAAAAGTAACCCTTGCATCAGATTTATCCGTCAGGTCGCCCAGAATATTCTTGTCAAATATAAATACCAGTAAGACAGGTACACCAGCTTTCAGCGCATGATAAATCGCGGCATTATCTGTTAATCTTAAATCCCTTCGGAGCCAGCAGATATTGATTTCTTTCTTCATTACCCGTAAATATCGGATAATGCGTTATCCAGCAAAGTATAATTGAAAATAAATCCGGTATCCAGTAAACGCTGTGCAGTGGTGTTTGTGCTGTTGAGTACTATAGCGCTCATTTCCCCTAAAATAACGTTCATAACTTTTTCCGGAACATTAAAGGGCCATACCGGGCGATGCAATTTTTTGGCTATAGCCTTAGTGATCGTTGCATTTGTCACCGGAAAAGGAGCAAAGGCATTATATGCACCTGTCATCTGTTTATTCTCCAGCGCATGGATATAAATCCGGGTCATATCCTGATGATGAATCCAGGGCATCCATTGTCTGCCACTGCCCAAAGGGGCTCCTGCAAACCATTTTACAGGTGTCGCCATTGCCGGAAGTGCTCCGCCTTCTTTACTTAATACCACACCCGTACGGATTTTCACCACTCTCAGTCCCTGAGATTTACCTTTGTCCACCGCATTTTCCCATTGTACACAGCAATCGGCAAGGAAATCATTTCCCGCAATGCTGTCTTCGCTTAAGATTTCGTCGGAGCGGTTACCATAATAACCTACAGCAGATGCGGAGATAAAATGCTGAACCTGATTTTTAGTGGTGGCAAGAGCCTTGTACAACAGTGCAGTAGATAACACCCGGCTGTCAACAATCTTTTTCTTGCGGGCGGGCGACCATTTTTCGCTGGAGATATTTTCTCCGGCCATATGTATGATGCTATCTACGCCAGTAAGGCAGTTTGTGTCAATTTCCTGCTGATCAACATCCCACAGGTAAACATTTACATCTTTTATTTGTTGTGGTTTCCTGGCAAGGACAGACACCCGGTATCCACGATAGCGTAGCGCAGCGATCAGATTTTTGCCTAACATGCCCGTGGCACCCGTAATTAGTATATGTTCATCCATATCTTAATAACCGAAATGTGATTTTTATGTTTTGTAAAAACATTGTGATTTCTTATGAACTTTTGTGTTGCTTATGTAAATATTACTTTGTGCATTAGTTGTTAGAAAAAAAATGGTATATTTTTGGTATCCATAATACACATTATTCTAAATTAAATGAAACTGAGGAAAATACTTGTCTGGTTTAGGAATGATCTGCGGTTACATGACAATGAAATGTTAGTGGAGGCAATTGCTAAATCTGACTCCATCCTGCCTGTTTATTTCTTTGATCCGCGCTATTGTGAATTCATGGAAGGCTGTGAAACAGTGCATGGAGATAGCCAGGTGCAGTTTTTAATTGAAAGTGTAGCTGCATTAAGAAACGCTCTGAAGAAAATCGGAGGCAATCTTCTTATTATTGAGGGTAAACCTGAAGACCATTTGCCGTTGCTGGTACAAAAATACGATATAGCAGAAGTTTATCATCACAGAGAGGTAGCCACCGCAGAGACTACGGTTTCTTCGCACGTAGAGGACGCTTTATGGAAAATCAAAATTAACCTGAAGCACTTTGTGGGCCATACTTTATACAATAAGGAAGATCTGCCCTTTCCAATAAAAGATATTCCTGATGTATTTGCCCAGTTTAAAAAGAAAACGGAAAGAGATGCTATTGTAAAAGCATGTTTTACAGCGCCAGAAGTTATTGCATTTGTACCAGTTGAAGATTGGGGCACGCTGCCGCATTTCGAAACAATAGCCACAGAGGAGTTGCGCGGTGGTGAAGAAGAAGGAATAAAACATTTGCAGGAGCTGTTTGAAGAAGGATCGGAAATTTATGCTAAAGTAAGCAGCCGTACCCAGGGGTATAAACCAAAATATTCATCCCGTCTTTCACCATGGCTTGCCCTGGGCTGTTTGTCGCCGCGAAAAGTCTATTGGGCAATAAAAGGTGCCGAGCAGGAGTTTGGTTCAAACAGTAATTTCAGCAACCTGATCCTGGGTTTATTATCGAGAGATTATTTCAGGTTTATGTTCAAGAAACATAACGGTAATTTCCTGAAAGAGCCGGGGGTTTTTGTAGAGAGTTCTTATAATTTAGAAAGGGAGGCCCTGCAGTTTCAGCGATGGAAAAATGCAGACACAGGGCATCCGCTGGTAGATCAATATATGTATGAGCTTAACCATACTGGATTTATACCGCATCATGCGCGATTGCTTGTTGCTACTTACCTGATCCACATCTCAAAGGTGAGCTGGACAAGTGGTGCTTTCTATTTTGAGGAAAAGCTGATTGATTATTCTCCGGCGAGTAATTGGGGCAATTGGGCAAATGTAGCTGACGGTGGGAAGAGTCCGGTTTCAAAAAGTACATTCGATCTGGATAAGCACCTGAAAATACTGGTGAATGAAGATCAGATTGTATAAAAGTTCCTGATTGATAAGGTAGCTCCCTTTTTCCGGGCTGATTTTGTTTATTTTTTACTAAGTTAGACAAAAATGGTTTTTTAAAACAAGTTTGTTTAACTTTTGTTGTTAGAATAGTAGTGAGAAAATTTTCAATCAGCGATATAGAAGGCCTTATAGGCATCAAAGCACATACCATAAGGGCATGGGAAACAAGATATAACCTTGTGCCGGCCAAGCGGACTCCTACCAACATCAGGTATTATGATGATAATGATCTTAAGCTTTTACTGAATATCGTAGCCTTAAATGAAAACGGCTATAAAATCAGCAGGATTGCTCAGATGGGCAAACAACAGATTGCCGATCTGGTTATCCAGTTGCAATCTAAGTACAGCAATGATTCTATTCAGTTATTAAGCCTTGCCGAAGCTACCTTAAAGTATGATGAAGTGGCTATTGCTAATATCTTGTCGGGATGTATATCAGAAATGGGGCTTACCAAGACAATGGATACTGTCCTGTTCCCATATATGAAAAGAGTAGGGATGTTATGGCAAACAGGTACCATCGACCCCTCTCATGAGCACTTTGCTTCCAATTTAATCCGCGACCGGATTATTGTGGAGATCGATAAAGTGGTAAAACCCAAACGGAAAGATCCGAAGCGGTTTCTGCTGTTTTTGCCTGAAACAGAGATGCATGAAACCGGACTGCTGTTTGCCCGCTACTTATTAAAAAAATGCGGTATGGATACGATGTATCTGGGGCAGGAAATTCCTTATAGTGATGTGAAAAAAGTTGTAGAATCCTATCATCCGGATTATGCCTTTATCGTGTTGACCTCTTTGAACCTGGGTAAAAATGTAAATAAAATAATAGGGAAAGTGATGGATCACCTCAATGTTCCGTTACTGGTTGCCGGGAGTTTAATATCAGAATTTGATGTTCTGGTTGATGACCGCCTTACACCATTAAAGAACGTTTGTGACATCGTTGATTTTCTTGAAGAATTATAACTGTTTTATAAGGTAAAATCCTAATTTTGCCGTACTTATACCAATTCTTATACAATGGATAATTTATCTTATCTCAACGGCGCAAATGCCGAATACGTCGACTCTATATATAAAACTTACAAAGAAGATCCTGATGCAGTTGAATTTGGCTGGCAGAAATTCTTTGAGGGTTTTGATTTTGGAAGAGGGGCTGATGCCCCAACTGCTAGCGAGGGCACTCCTGAACAATTTTTAAAGGAAATAAATGTCCTGAACCTGATTGCTGGGTATCGCCAGCGTGGGCATTTATTTACGCAGACTAATCCGGTGAGGGCCAGGCGCCATCACTTGCCAACACTCGATCTTGAAAATTTCAACCTCAGTGAAGCGGATTTGGATACTGTATTTACTGCCGGTGTGCAAATAGGTATCGGTCCGGCCAAGCTGAGCGATATTATTGCTTTCCTGAAAAAGACCTATTGCAGGTCTGTGGGCGCCGAATATAAGTTTGTCCGCAATCCTGAAGTTTTAAGCTGGATTGAGAACAAGATGGAAAGCGTACAGAATACGCCGAACTTCTCTATCGATGAGAAAAGACGTATCCTGAAAAAATTAAATGAGGCGGTTAGCTTTGAAAACTTCCTCGGAACAAAGTTTCTCGGACAAAAGCGTTTTTCACTGGAAGGTGCTGAAGCACTGATTCCGGCACTGGATTCAGTAATTGAAAAGGGGGCTGCTATTGGTATTGAAGAATTCGTTATCGGTATGGCTCACCGTGGCCGCTTAAACGTTCTAGCCAATATTATGCAGAAAACGTATAAAGATATTTTTGCAGAGTTTGAAGGCAAGGGCTACAGTGCTGATTCTCCTTTTGGGGGAGATGTGAAATACCATTTAGGCTACTCTACTGATGTGACTACCAACGACGGTAAAAATGTGCATTTAAGCCTTTGTCCTAATCCATCTCACCTGGAAACAGTAAATGGCGTAGTAGAAGGGATGACGCGTTCGAAGATCGACTTTAAATATGATGGCGATAATTCACGTATTGCACCTATCCTTATTCATGGTGATGCTTCTATTGCCGGTCAGGGTATTGTATATGAAGTGATACAAATGGCAGGACTTGATGGTTATAAAACAGGCGGAACTATCCATCTTGTGATCAATAACCAGGTAGGTTTTACTACCAACTATAAAGATGCACGTACAAGTACTTATTGTACTGATATTGCAAAGGTAACCTTGTCGCCTGTATTCCACGTAAACGGAGATGATGTCGAAGCCTTGGTATATGCCATTAACCTGGCTATGGAATACCGTCAGAAGTATAAAAACGATGTATTTATTGATATCCTTTGCTACCGCAGGTTTGGGCATAACGAGGCCGATGAGCCTAAGTTTACACAGCCTGTATTGTACAAGCTCATTGAGCAGCATGCAAATCCAAGGGATATTTATATTAACCAGCTGATAAATGAAGGAGCACTCGAAGCCAGCCTGGCTAAGGAGATGGAAGTTGAATTCCGTGGTATCCTGCAGCAAAGGCTCAATGAGGCTAAAGAGATTACCTCTACTTATCAGGATGTTAAATTTGCGGGAGCATGGTCTGATATGCGCCTGGCTACAGCAGAAGATTTTAAGGTTTCACCAGATACTTCAGTAAAGAAAAGCACTTTACTGGAAATAGCTAAAAGAATAAGCACCTTACCGGAAGGCAAGACATTTTTCAAGAAGATTGAGAAATTATTTGCCGAGCGTAATAAAATGGCAGTTTCCACACATGTGTTTGACTGGGCCATGGGTGAGCAGATGGCTTACGCTACATTGCTTACTGAAGGAAAACGTGTGCGCTTAAGCGGGCAGGATGTAGAGCGTGGTACTTTCTCTCACCGGCATGCTGTATTGACACTGGAAGACTCTGAAGAGGAATATATCCCATTAGCAAATCTTTCAGATCAGCAGGCACCATTTGATATTTACAACTCGCATTTATCTGAATACGGTGTATTGGGTTTTGAGTATGGATATGCTATGGCCAATCCAAATGCTTTAACTATTTGGGAAGCTCAGTTCGGCGATTTCTTTAACGGAGCTCAAATTGTAGTAGATCAGTATATTGCAAGTGCTGAAACAAAATGGCAGCGTGAAAACGGATTAGTCCTTTTATTGCCGCATGGCTACGAGGGTCAAGGTCCGGAGCACTCTTCTGCAAGGATTGAGCGCTTTATGGAACTTTGTGCCGATTATAATATGCAGGTAACCAACTGTACTACCCCGGCCAACTTCTTCCACGCTATACGCCGTCAGTTTAAACGTGATTTCAGGAAGCCCCTGATCGTGTTTACGCCAAAAAGTTTATTGCGCCATCCAATGTGCGTGTCTAAACTGGAAGAGTTTACTGAAGGTAAATTTCAGGAGGTTATTGACGATGTAAACGTGAAGGCTGCGGCGGTAAGAAGAGTATTGTATTGCAGTGGCAAGATCTATTATGAGTTGTTGGAGAAACAGCAAAAAGAAGAGATCAAAGATGTTGCTATTGTACGTGTTGAGCAATTGTACCCAACACCACTGGCACAGATGGAAGCCGTTTACAAACGCTATAAAAATGCGAAAGAAGCGGTATGGGTACAGGAAGAGCCTGAGAACATGGGTGCATGGCCGTACCTGTTGCGTAAAACCAGGAAAACTGCTTTCAGCGATATTGAGGTAATATCACGGAAAGAAAGCAGCAGCACAGCATCAGGTTTTGCCAAGCAGCATGCAGATCAGCAGGCATATATCCTGGCCAAGTCGTTCGAGATGGCTGTTACAGAGCAAGATCAGAAGATCGCTAAGAAATCAGTGAGTAAAGTGTATAATGTAGATTAATAAAAAAATAATAATACAATCAGTTATGGGTCTAGAAATAAAAGTTCCACCAGTAGGAGAGTCGATTACAGAAGTTGTTTTATCACGTTGGGTAAAAAATGATGGTGATGCGGTAGAGATGGATGAAGTTATTGCCGAGTTAGAGTCTGACAAGGCAACTTTTGAATTAACTGCTGAACAAGCTGGAACTTTGAAAATAGTAGCAAGCGAAGGTGATACATTACCGATCGGTGCAGTTGTTTGTAGTATTGAAGCAGGTGGTGCTACGGCAGCACCGGCAAAAGAAGAAGCTCCGGCAGCAGAAAAAGCGGCTGTTGCGGCAGATAAACATGCTGCACCAGTAGCCGAAAAGGGCGGCGATAGTTATGCAACCGGTACTCCATCACCTGCAGCAGGTAAAATCCTTGCAGAAAAAGGTGTTGAAGCTGGTGCCGTGAAAGGTTCTGGTGTAGATGGCCGGATAACTAAAGAAGATGCTTTAAATGCAGCCAAACCTGCTGCTAAAGCACCAGCTCCTGCTCCAGTGGCTGCTGCTCCGGCAGCTGTAGCCGGCGCAAGGAATGAGCGTAAAGAGAAATTATCTCCTTTACGCAAAACTGTAGCCAAGCGTTTGGTAGCCGTGAAAAATGAAACAGCCATGCTGACCACATTTAATGAGGTAAACATGAAGCCAATCATGGACCTGCGTGGCAAGTACAAGGATAAATTCAAAGAGAAATATGGTGTTGGATTGGGCTTTATGAGCTTTTTCACTAAAGCGGTATGTGAAGCTGCAAAAGACTTCCCTTCTGTAAATGCACGTATTGATGGTGATTCGATCATTTATAACGACTTTGTAGACGTTTCTATTGCTGTATCTGCCCCTAAAGGATTGGTAGTACCGGTAATCAGAAATGCAGAAAGCCTGTCGCTTGCTCAGATTGAGAAAGCTGTGATTGAACTGGCTACGAAAGCACGTGACAGCAAATTGACCATTGAAGAAATGACAGGTGGTACTTTCACGATCACTAATGGTGGTGTGTTTGGCTCAATGATGTCTACCCCAATCATCAATGCCCCTCAGTCTGCAATTTTAGGCATGCACAATATTATTGAGCGCCCAATTGCCGAAAAAGGAGAAGTGGTGATCCGCCCAATGATGTACCTTGCTTTATCTTATGATCACCGTATCATCGATGGCAGAGAATCTGTTGGGTTTTTGGTAAGAGTTAAACAATTACTGGAAGATCCTGCTAGGTTGTTACTAGGTGTATAAATATAAACCGGATTAGAAAAAAATTGAGAAGCCTACCAAAAAATTGGTAGGCTTTCTTTTGTTATAACTATTTCCATCGCCATACTTTTAACTCAATTATGGCCATTTCCGCGTCATATAATAAGAATTATATGTTAAAACATACTTTTTGAGTAGTTTTACGCCGTGAAAAAAAGCTACTTAGTATTATTATTCGTTCTTGTATTTAGTTTAAACAGCAAAGCTCAGGATAATCAGGCCGGCGGCCAGACAGTAATCATTGGAAAGAGTATTTTCTCTAATGAGGTTAAACGTGATTTCTCCAGAAAGGGAGATTTTTATGTACACTGGGGATACAATCATTCCTGGTACGGCAAAAGTGACATCAACTTTAAAGGTCCGGGATACGACTTCACACTGAAGGATGTAGTAGCACATGACAGGCAATCTAAATTTGGTTGGGATTGGATTAATCCTTCGGAGATCTCTATTCCTCAATATAATTTACGTGTCGGTTATTTTATTGCCGACAATTACAGTATCTCTATCGGTTGGGACCACATGAAATATGTGATGGATATTCCGCAGACAGTATCTGTTACAGGGCATATTGACGCAGAAATATCTAATCCTGGTATCCCTACCGGAAATTATGCCGGCGTATATAATGGTGAAATGCTGA
>JAATFQ010000262.1 GCA_015655115.1 Sphingobacteriales bacterium | reverse complement strand
ATTTTGAAACTCGCCCACCAACCGCTCAATACTTTCTGTAAGGAAAGGCATAGCTACAGCCAGCTTATTGGCATTTACACTATTCAATTCTTTTACGCGCGGCGATACCAGCTCCAGAATGCCCATCAGCACTCCATTTTTTACTACAGGAGCAAGAATAAAGCTCTTGATATTTTTAGACTTTAAGATTATAGTGAGACGGCTTTCCGGGTTGTCCAGTAAATACTTACCGGTATCCGACACGGCAAAATATGCCTTAGCATCCATCAGGTGCTGGTATGAATCCGGACAAAGGATATCTTCAGTATCCCATTGCTCTTCATCCGGCAGGATATAGCTTTTCATTGCCTGACCGAAAATAGCAATTTTAAACTTTTTCTGCTCCTGGAGGTATAAAGTGAAGCCTACGTGCAGATCTGCTATGCGGTAGATGGACTGAAAGATCGATTCTATGCTTTGCTGAAATTTCGCGTTGTTCAGTCCCAGTAATTTCTCTTTTAGCAGTGACACTGCATTTTCTACAGTGGCATCATATAAAGACATGATGGCAAAGCCTTTCATGTTCCAGCTTTCCTGGGGGAATTTCTCCTTCCATAAGGCAAGGTCATCGTAATTATTCATCAGGTTGTCGATATCATCTGCAGTGAGCTTAACAGATCTTTCTGTAGGCGTAATATCCAAAAATTCAGCATTGTACAATATCCTGTAATGTTTGGTTACACCATCTGCAGTAGGAATATCATAAAAAAGTGGCTTGCCGAAATCCAGCTGGGTACCATAAAACTCATTGAGGATTAGACAGCAGCTTAATACATAAAACTGATGTTCATCAAAGTCCCTGATGTTAAATTCAAAATCAGGGCCGGCTGCCTTAAGAATATTTTTAAAGCGTTGTGTCCGGTTAAACATGAAATTCCGGTAAGGAATTGTAATGGCTTTAATTTCGTTGAGGCCCAGCTCACTGGGGAAATAATTACCCAGCAACTTCCTGATCAGCTTCTTATTCCCTTCAATCTGCAGAACATCTGTAAATCCATCTCTAAATTCAGGAAAGGGAGCAATTTCAGCTAATAGCATTTTTGCCTGCTCAGCAACAGCAACATCCTCTGTCAGTGCTTTAGCCTCCAATTGCTCAATAATTGGGGAAAAAGATACTTGTATCTTAAAAGGAGTATCTCTGAATATAGGAAGCTGCATAATGATTAATTTGTTACAATATTACTAATTTACTGAAATTATTAGTACAGTAACTACTATAAGATGATTATTCACGCTCATCAGAGCTGTTTAACAAGCAATTATAGCTGTTTATATTAGTTTATAACCTATTAAAACTTAAAACGTGTCCTCCGTCACTTATAAAGCGTCAACCGTGTCAATTGATAAAATGATTATCGTCATTTTTAAATTTCACATACTGAGGTATATTTGACTCACTTAATATAAAATTCTTTCTTTTATGAAAACAGTTCTAGTGCTTACAGACTTCTCGAAGGGGTCAAGAGTTGCGGCAGAGGTGGCTATTCAAATGGCAGCTAAGCTGAACGCGAATATTCTGCTTTTCAATTCTTATAAAGTAATGCCACTGTTTCCGTCGGTAGAAGTGACTACCTGGACCATGCAGCACTATGCTTTGTTAATGCAGACCAGCAAGGGTAATTTGAATATAGAGGCCGAAAGGTTGAATACGCTGATTGCGGACTTACCTGCTGATTTCAGGAAACCTGAACTGACCTGCATGAGTGAGTCGGGATCATTAGCAGAAAATGTGCGTGCACTTGTTAGAGCAAAGGACATTACAATGGTAGTAATGGGCGGAAGAAAGGAAATTAATGCTAATGTAGTGTCCGGCAGCGATATCAATGCTGTGTTGAACAAAATCAATTGTCCTACACTTATTATTCCGGAAACGCAAACGGCTACTGATATCAAGAGAATAGTTTTTGCGACAGATTTGACAGGCAGCAGTTTATATGCTATTAACTGGCTAACCAAGTTTTCTGTAATTTACAAAATGCTTATCCATGTAAGACATGTTCCTAAAGCGGTACTGGCTGGTGATTTTGAAGAGGAGGATGATATTTCAGAGTGTATGACTGCCATAGGCAAGCTGAATTCTACAAACATATCTTTCCAATATATACGTGGTAATGATGTGGCCAGAGAACTTGGGACTTTCAATAAGATTACGCAGGAAGATATCCTGGCGATCGTACATAAAAAGCATTCCTTCATCTGGCGTTTGTTTCACGCCAATGCTTCTGAAGGATTAGCATCCCATAACAAAACACCTATTTTGATTATTCCAGAATCTAAGTAAATACTTGCAAGCTTATAATACAGATAACCATGTATATACCAAAATTGGGTATCCGATTATTTCGGATACCCAATTTTGGTATATACATGGCTGAGCGGGATTTTTTAAAGCAGGGCTCTGGCTTCAATTGCTTCCAGCCCCTTTCTTTAATATACAGGCAGTGACTTTGCAGGAGAAGGATAAACCATCAATGGTAAGTTTAGCTGAGCAGCTATCCGCTGTGTATTGCTTCCATTAAAAAATTGTTCCCAAAAGCCTTTATGGCGGTGCACCATCACGAGGATATCAAAATCAACATTCTCAGTCAGCCAGTTAAGGCCTGTCTTAATATGTTTTTCTTTGACATTTCTGTAATAAATACTCGGATAGTTAATTACATTACCTACTTCATCCAGAAAATGCTGGATCATTTTTGCAGAAACACAATCTTCAGGCTGAGCAGCACAAATATGTGCAAGCATAATCTCAGCACCAAAAGGTTTCGCAATCCCTGTTATTGAATTAACAACTTCAAGGTCTGTACCTTTCATATCCGTAGCAAAGGCGATTTTATCGATCAGTTTGAAATTATGATTTTCCGGAACAATAATTACAGGTATAGATACAGAATCTATCACTTCGCGCATATGATTACTGGTTATAAAACCAGAAATACCTTTTTTATGGGTGCCCATAACCAGAAGTACAATTTCGCCATCTGTAAGCAACATATTAAGATTGGTGGATAATGTACCATTATCACATTTGCAATATATAGTTGGTTTAAACGGACCTGATGGAGCTATCGACAAATCATACTTCAATTTTGCGGCAAGCCTGTGCAACTCATTCTCCGCATCATCCTGAAGCTCTTCATAACTTTCCATAGACCAAGCTACTTGCATCCCTAAAGGTTCAGCAGAAGGCATTAAAAAGGAATTATACAATAAAATGTTAGCATGAATATGCTGAGCAATACCTAATGCGTACTTGGCGGCACTCTCAGCCCTGTCAGAAAAATCGGTTAATACTGCTATAGTTTTCATATCCTTTCAATTAAAAAATTAAATATATTAGGTTATATAAAATTGACTTAAAAAGGACAATTTAACTATGATTAAGGTCATTAACATCCCATGACCTTAATCACATGCTACAGTTTATGTCGGATTATTTAAATCTCTACGCCTTATACATTATTTCATAATAGTCTCTGGCCATCCTACTGGATTCAAATTCAGGTACAACATCAGCCGAAGCCAATATTTGCATTTGGGCCCATTTATCGGCTTTAGTGTAATATGCCGGCAATACTTTTTTCTCCAATGTGTCCATTAAGCTGATGTTTTCCAGCCTGTCAATTTCCTCTACACTCTGATGCTGATCTGCAGGCGGAATGATAAAGCAGTTTTCTTCATCTTTTGCAAATTCAGGTACCCAGCCGTCGGGCATAGAAAAGTTGAGGGTGCCATTCATGGCGGCGGACATACCGCTTGTACCTGATGCTTCACGATACATACGCGGATTATTTAACCATACGTCTGATCCTTTTTTAAGCAAAGCCGACAGCCCTAATTCATACCCCGTCACTACAGCACAGTTAGCAATAGGCTTTGCCCGGCTGATAATTGTATTGAAGAGATCAATGGACCCCATGTCTTTAGGATAAGGTTTTCCCGCCCAGATTACCTGTACAGGAAACTCAGCATTGTTCATCAGGCGCATAAACCTGTCCCAGTCTGCCATCATTAAATCTGCTCTTTTATAACCTGCAAAACGTCTTGCCCATACAATTGTCAAGACGTTTTCGTCAAACAGTTTACCACACTGGTCGGCCACAACTTTAAAGAGTTCTTTCTTCATCTCTTTCTTACGCGCAACCATCAGCTCCTTGTTTTTTCCGGCGATCGCTTTGCCCATTTCAATATCTGTCCAATAGGTTTGATTCTGGGCATTGGTAATTGAAGTTATTTCGCAAACATGACTGTAGTTGCCCCACATTTCACGCGCAACCTCTCCATGGAGCTTTGATACGCCATTCGCCTTACGTGCAAATTTTAATGCACCTAATGTATAATTGAACATATCACCTTCCATATCCAGCAGATATTTTACCTCATGGACCTGTAAATGATAGAAGAAAGACATTTCCTTGAGCAGCTCATAATTATGCTCTTCATTACCGGCCATCTCTGGAGTGTGTGTAGTAAATACAACGTGTTTCTTTACTGCTTCAACGCTCTTTAATTTTGCATATAGATAAAAATTGAGCGGTACGGAATGTCCTTCGTTCATATGATAAACTTCCGGTGTCATCTCCAGCTGATCAAGCAGCATTGCTCCGCCGATCCCAAGGATGATACTCTGGGCAATACGTGTTGCCTCATTCGAATCGTACAGATGATGTGTAATACTACGCGACACGTAGTCGTTTTCAGGGATATCAGTGCTCAATAAAAATAAAGGAGCAGATTTAAATGTTTCAGGCTTTAAAAGAAATACCTTAACATGAACCGGCGCATCATGTACCGGTACGGTGAATACAATCCCAGTATCCTGCAAAAAGGAGTATTCTTTCTGTACAAACTCTGGCTTCATTAAAGCATCACCAGCACGCACCTGATCATAATAACCATAAGTCCAAAGCATACCTATACCAACCAGGTTTTGCTTCAATTCATAAGCACTCCGCATATGTGAGCCAGCAAGAAATCCCAGGCCGCCACTAAAAATCTTAAGGGACTGATCAATAGCAAACTCCATTGAAAAATAAGCCGCTGGCAACGCATATTCCGCGGCAGGTTCGTAACTAAAAACGTCTTCTCTTTTCATTAGCATAAATTTGTGTTTTTTAATGTTGTTGCTTTCTCAGTATAAGCCATTATTTTCCTGGATTTATCTTATTTATTGTCCCTTTTCAAGCCTCAATACATCCATTTAAATAAGGCCTCTTTTCAGGTATAAGCAGTTTAATTTTTTAATAATTCGTATTATATAATAGTCATTAGTCTACAATAATGTGCCAGCTAATGGTAAATGCCAGCGCTGATTTCCAAATCTGACAATGCCAGTCTATAGCTCAGTTGCGCTGCAAATAAATCTGCCTGCGCCTGTACCAGATCATTTTCTGTTGCCAATACTTCCTGCTTTAATACTTTACCCGCTAAAAGTGCATCTTTCTTTAACTTCAGTTCGCGCTGGCGGAAAGCTACTGTCTTTAAGGCGGCATCAATGAGATGGGCCGACTGATTTACTTGTCTGTAAGCTTTCACCACATCGGCATTTGCACGCATCTTCTTATAAGCAATGTTTTCTTCAGCCTCTTTCTGTTGAGTTAACCGTTGATGTAGCGCCATTTTTCTGGCTCCAAAATCGAGAATATTCCAACTCAGTAAAACACCGCCAGTAAAAGTATTATTTGGCAATACGTCAAGAATGTCATTATAACTATATCCAGCAAATACACTCACATCCGGCAGGTACTCTTTTTTTGCAGCTTTTACCCCAAGCTGTGCCTTTTGCCCCACTAATGTAGCAATCCTCAGGTCTTGATTATTGCTGTCTCCCTCCTGCTGGTAATACGTAACAGGCTGCAAATCTGTTACCGGGATGAGTTCCATGGAAAGCACTAATGGCTGTTGTGCCTCCCTTCCCATCAGCACATTCAAATCAGCTTTATAGTTCTCCAACTGATTTTCTAGCTGCATTACCTTCTGCTGCTGACCGCTTAGCTTTGCCTGCAATCCATAAAGCTGTACAGAATCCATTTTTCCCGCCAACAATGCACTCTGTACATCATACAGCTGCAAGTTAATTAATTCTACACTCAGCTGCGCCTGCTGCAACTGTTTTTGTGAAATAAGGATGCCGAAGTATAATTTCTCCGCACCCTGACTTAGCTGCTGTACTGAGCGGATATGTCTCTGCTCTGCAATGGAGACGCTCGTCCCTGCAGCCCGAACACCCGTTGCAATCTTCATTAACTGTGTCAATGGCTGCATTGCCGTTACTCCGCCTATAAATATATTGTTTTTTGCTTTTAAGGTATAATTTTGCGGCGGAATAGGGATGCCTGATATAACACCCAGCGCTCCCTGGTTGATCAGTATATTGTTGTTATCATTAAATAAGTATGCTGCATTTGCAGAAATATGGGGATAGTAATTGCTGCGCATGATAGCCAGGCTGTCTCTACTTTCTGTAATTTGATGCTGACTGATTCCGAGGAGGGGATTATGGCTTACCGCCATGGATTTAACAGTTTCCAGGTTAAATATTTCCTGTCCGTCTGCACTGAAAAACAACATTAAGGCCAGCACATTCAAGAATAGAGCAGGAATACAATTTTTATAGGATCTGATCAGCAATTTCATTAGTCGGAATCTTTGGCTTTTAATAATTCTTTTTTATCTGCAGGCTTGATCACCATGACGAAGAGAACCGGGGTAACCAATAAGGCCATGACCATAGAAAAGATAACACCTACAGCAATTACGCTTGCCAGTGGACTCCATAAAGGAGAACCTGAAACAATCATAGGTACAACGCCTACTGCTGCCGCCATGGCTGTTAAAAAGATCGGCCTTAACCGCCTTTTGCCCGATTCAAGTGCTGCGGGAATGAGCTCTTGTCCTTCCTTAAGGAGCACATTGGTGTGATCAATTAAGATAATCGCATTACGCACCACTATTCCCGAAAGGCTAATAATTCCCATAAAGGCAGTAAACCCAAAAGGATTATTAGTGAGTAGTAGTCCCGTTACAGCACCAAGCAAACTTAGCGGTATAGCACTCATCACTACCAGCGCCTCTTTGAGGTTACGAAACTGGAATAAAAGGATCAAAAAGATCAGGACAATACTAATCCCCAGCGCAACTATCATCTGTGCAAAAGTTTCCTTCTGATTTTCTTCCTCGCCCCCATAGCTGATCTGATATCCTGGCGGAAGCCGCAGCCTGCTGAGTTCTGGCTTAACTTGTTTCAATATATCTGCTGCGAGTGCACCTGGAGCGGCTTCTGCCAATACGGTTAACATCCGCACACCATTACGGTGCATTATCCTTCCGGTTTCCCATTCTGGCTTAAGGTTTACCAATTGTCTCAGGGGCACCCTGCTCCCCGAGGCGGGAGAGGTCAGATAAACATTATTCAAGTCGTCAAAATTACGCCGCTTTTTTTCATCCAGCTGCAATACTACATTCAAAGGGTCGTTGCCCTCATAAATAGTAGTTACTGCCGCCCCGCTAAAACCGGTATAGATAGTAGTTGCAATACTTTGCGTGGTAAAGCCCAGTCGCCGCCCCTCTTCTTTAATATCCAGATTCAGTCCATAGTAATCTTCATGAAAATCAGACCTTACCAGCACCGCTCCTTTTGCACCGCTTACAATCTTCCTGATCGTATCTCCGATATTCTTCAGCTCTGTTAAGTCAAGCCCTGTCAGCCGTACCTCAACAGGAGCTACAGCGGGAGCCCCCTGCTGCATCTGCCGCACCTGCGGGCTACCTTCCGGCATCAGGTTAGCAATCTTCTTGCTGAGCTCCCCCGCAAGGGTGGCGGTCTCCTCATTGTCGTGGGTATTAACCAGAATTTGCGCGTAATTAGTTACCGGTGGTTCTGGCGCAAAGTTATAGTAGAACCTTGGTGCACTTGTCCCGGTAAAAGTGGTATAATTAACCACTCTTTTATCTTTTCCGAGGATGGCCCCGGCCCTGTTGATTACCTCTTTCGTTTTATCGAGCTTAGTACCTGTAGGCATCCACAGCTCAATTACAAACTGATTACGTTCTGCCGCAGGAAAAAACTTATTCTTTAATAATGTAAAAAGTACACCCGCCAGCAATATGGAAGCAACACTGGCCATAAGCGTAAACTTCCTGTGCTTCATGCACCAGTTGATCGACTGATCATAAACATTCTGCATCCGGTCTAACAGCGACTTATGTTTCTTTTCTACGGGTACTGCCTCATGGTCATGCAATCCTTTTCTAATAAATACATAACATAAAAAAGGGGTTAGCAACATCGCTACCAGAAAGGAAGACCCCAGGGCAATAGTAACAGTAACAGGAAGTGCAAATATAAATTCACCTACCGATCCGGTAAGGATCACCATCGGTAAAAACGAACATACGATAGTTGCAGTGGCTGTTAAAACCGGGACTACCAAATCATTGGCACTGCGCCAGGCAGCCGTTTTACGATCAATCTTCTGATCCAGCAGCTCCACATAGTTATCGGCAATTACGATTGCATCATCCACTACCATTCCCAGCACAACAATCAGGGCCGCAAGCGAAACCTGCTGTAATTCAATACCGAAAACATGCAGCAAAGCAAAAGTAACTGCCACTGTAACCGGGATCGCCATTGCTGCAACTGCGGCAATACGCAACGGGAGCAGGAGTACAATAACTATCACCACGGCTACAATTGCGATGAAAAATTCCTTAATAAAATCATTCACACTTTCGTGGACAATTTCCGGCTGGTTGACAATAGTGGTGAGCTTAATGGACGAGGGCATCTGTCTTTGCAATACTTCCAGCTTGTCAGTTACAGCCTTGCCAAAATCAACGATATTATTGCCTTCCTGCATTTCAAGGGATACCATCAACGCCTTTTTGCCATTTACAGTAATATTTGTGGAAGGTTCGGCGGGTGTTCTTTTAATAGAGGCTACTTCATTCAGTTTAATAACCTGCCCTGTAGTCTTAGATACACCAACAATCTGGTTGCCTAGCTGTATTCCGGTATTATAAAAACCACTGGTATATAAGGGTACCTGCTTATCTGCGGTTTTAATATCGCCACTGGCAGTAATGGTATTTTGTGACTGCAGGATTTTAACTACCTGCTGCAGATCAATACCATATTGAGAGAGCCGTTCAGAGCCAGATGAAACAGTGATCTGATCTTTTTGCTCTCCAATATGTCTTATTTTGGACACTCCTTTTACAGTTCTCAGGCCGTCATCAATCTGCTGCAGATATTCTTTCAACTGATTGTTGTCGAGGCTGTCCGCCTGCAGGGCGATGAGCATGGCAATGGTATCACCAAAATCAGTGCTCACTACGGGGCCAATGATTCCTTTCGGCAGATCTTGTACTTTATTCTGGTTCAAATCTATTCTCAGCTTAGACCAGAACACATCTGGATTTTTCAAAGACTCGGCCAGTTCAACATGAATAACAACCTCTCCGTCAATGGTAGTAGAATAAGTTTTCTCTTTTCTGACTTCAGCATAACTGAACAGGTACTGCTCGATTTTTTTTGTCACCTGATCTTCTACCTGGGCAGAATTAGCACCGGGATAATATGCTATAACCAATCCCTGCCGGATAGTTATTTTTGGATCTTCCCTGCGCGGCATTGTAAATAAAGAATATACCCCAACAGCAAATACTAAAAACAGAACAGTTAAGGTGACCTGAGGGTATTTTAAAGAACTTTTAATGATATTCATTGCCCCTTATCTATAATTTGCACTTTAGACCCGTTCAGCACTTTTTGCTTCCCCCCAGTTACGACTACCTCCCCGGCTTTTAAGCCAGCACTGAGCTCTATTTCATTACCGAATATATTTCCTACAGTCACTTTTCTTTTATAGACATACTTCTTCTGGACATCTACCACAAATACAAATGCGGCATCCGCAGCATCATGTAAAACAGCCTCCGCCGGGACTGTAAATACCTTGTTCTTCTGTTTCCCTTTCAGGGATACCTCGGCTACCATACCCGGCCTGATTTTTTGATTCCGGTTATCAAGGCTGATTTTTACAGCGTAAGCTCTTGTAGTAGGATCGGCCACAGCCCCAATCAGAGAAACAGTTCCCGTAAAGGTAGAATCTAATGCTGCAATATACACTTCTGTTATACTGCCTATACTGATCTGGCCTAGCTCTGTCTCTGGTACCGAAGCCGAAATCCTGATCGGCCGTAAGGTGACGATGGTAAAAACCGGTGTACCTTGTCCCACTACCATGCCGGGCTCTGCAGAGCGCTTAGCCAACAAGCCAGAGATAGGTGCATATAAACGGGTATCATTTAACCTTTTTAGCTGTAACTGCTGCTGTGCCTTAGCCTGTTCCACTGTTTTTACAATAGTCTGGTAATCTGAAGGAGTTAAACTGCCCCTGTCGTACATCAATTTTAACCTTCTGAACTCGTCATTGGCCTTGTTGAGGTCTGCATTAGCAGCAGAAACACCCAATAAATAATCTGCAGGGTCTATGCTGGCAATCAGCTGCCCTTTTTTTATGTACTGGCCTTCTTCAAAATTAACGCTGCTAATTTTACCGGCTGCCATAAACCCAATGTTCACCATATGTTCCGCCTCGGCTGCCGCACTTAACGATATCACGTTTTGCTGCTCATTGAGCCCCACTGTAGTTACTGATACAGGAATAGCTGTTGTGCTGTCAGTCTCATTCCCTTCCCGGCTATTGTTTTTGCATGAAAATAATAAGGGAAGAATTAGAGCTAAAATAAACGATCTGCGAGCCATATAATATGCTACCACTTTCATGAGCAATTTGTTTTGATTTGATAAAGTTATCGTTAAAGCCAATCCGATAATATGCGTTAAATCATTTTATTTCCTGACGGGCATTAACCTTTGGACATCAAAATATATTAGTCATCTTAAAATGAAAAAGAATTCATTTAGATCGTTACGGATTTGAGTAGCCTTGTACAGGTGTGCTTAAACAACAGCGTATAAAACAACAGTGAGCCGATACGATTTCACATATCGGCTCACTGCCATTTGTAATACTATTCAATGGAAAATATTTATACGAAAGCCATCCAGGAGCTATTCTCGGTGTACCCGTCCACTACTTTCACTATGTTATCACTATTAAATGCAGCCATTAACGATAAAACCTCTTGTTTTACCAGCGTAACACAGTTATCAACCAGATCTTTCCTGAATCCTTTATCTTCGAGGTCCAGGACATATCCAATTGAGATTATTCTTCCCAGCACTCTTCCCAGGTCGATCAGTTTACGCTGCGACAGATTGCCGTCTATTGAGAAACTTAATTCTTTCTGAAAATGAAGACAGGCTCCGGCCGTTAGTGGTAATTGCTTAAGGTAATTGAACAGATGGACTTCTTTTCGTTTTTTCATTGCACGGATAACCATATCAGCAATTTGTGCATAAAGCATCTCATTAGATCCTTCGAAAATCTGAAAAGGCCTGCTATCCACAATTCCTCTTCCGCCAATATTACTGATGCGGTATCCTTTTGCACCAGACAACTGTACAAGGATCTGTGCAGACTCCTGCATTAAATCTGTAACTACTGCCTTCATCGCATTAGCTTCTAATCCCTCCATGGCCAGATTGAATTCAATTCCACTAATCCTGCTGCTTCTCGCACACATCGCAGAGCAAATTGTATAGGCAGCCTGAATTCTTGATATCTGGAACTGCACCTGGTCGAGCTCCAGCAAATTTCCAGTCCCGACAATTCTGCTCTTGCAATGTATCATCGCTTCATCCAGCATACGCTTGATAAAGCCCATGCCCATGCCCGGAAATTGCATTCTGCTTCTATGTAAAATATCCAGCATCATCTTGATGCCTGTAGTTTCAGGTTGTAATTTAAAATTAGCCGGCACCTCCAAATCAAGCTTATTCAGCCCATAAGGTATCATATAAAGCCCCAGGTTATCATAAAGCTCTTCAACAACCACCTGCTGTTGCTTTATGGTATTATCTGCTAAAAAGAAATCAATGTCGCGCCCCAGTTCTCCATTGCTGCTTTTCTGTCTCGAAGCAATAATCCAATAATCAGCCAGCCCTGTAAGCCCCTGCCAATGCTTGGTGCCCTTAATCTGATAACCATTTTCAACTTCAGTATTAAAAGTCTTCATGTTCAATGCATCACTCCCATAATCAGGTTCAGTGATCATTAGTCCACCCATATTCTGATTTTCCAGAAAACGTGTAAAAATCCCCTGCCTAACACCTTCATTAGCATATTTGGATACTGGCTCTAAAAAAAGCGCAATATTAATTCCGAAGGTGAGCGATAACGGGAGGGACTCATAAGATGCAGCAGCCAGCAATCCGAGGCATTCTTTTACTTTACTGCCGCGTCCTCCATATTGCTCAGGAATAGCTACAGATAAAGGCTTCATAGATAGGATGTCCTTCATCATCGAAGGAGGTAAACCTCGCTCTAAGCTGAGTTGATTAATGTCTTCTTTCTCGTGAAATAAATGTTTTAGTGTTTGCTCGAAATCTTTGATAAATTCTGAAAAACTGATATCCGTTATAGTCATGTAGATGGTATAGTAAATTTTATTCGAAGTTGCGACTGTAATTTATAAAATCATATGATCTAAATCATTTTTTTAAATCATATATTTTATATCAAAAAGTATTACATATCTTAATATACAAATTAAGGAACAAATATCGATTAAATTATTTATAATCATACCAAATAGATAAATAAACCATTGACTACTCTCCTTTCAGGTATCTCTTAACCTCATTTAACGAAGTACCCACCGTCTTAACTGCTTTAACTAGCTCATCATGTGATACTCCTAACTTCTTTGACCAATATTGCAATTCATATTTTTGACTGATATTGATTCTGTTGATCTCGGGGCTTCCGCTCTGCGTTTTTTCGTCCATAGTCAATATATTTGGTTTCCGGTGAACAAGCAGAAATACAATTGGTTTAACTATTTTTAAATACAGGACATTTGCCCTTTAATTTCCCTGATTATTGATTTAATTCATAAACGTGACCACTTCTTTTATGTTTTCGGATAGCACTGCGTATGCAGAAATTTCAGCAATAGAAACCCAATCGTCTTTATTATCAGGAGTTACAAGCTCCTGACTCAATGCAGATTGTTTAATCTTAATGGTCAGTTTATGAATTTTCTCATCTTCTCCTACATTATCAATCCATTTCGTATTATCTTCAAAGAGCTTTATATCCATAACTAAATCATTTATCTTAACTAATAAAAACAAGTTAGATTAAAAAGTAACATCAAAAAATACCGAAAAGCAGGTATTTTATAGTCCGTAAAAAATGCTTATTTAGGCGAATAATCCATCAGGTATAGCCGGTTTATTTTTACGATCATGGCTAATCGATAAAATTACACTATTCACCGATACATCTCGTGCTTATTTGACAGACTTAATAATTTTGAGCTCACAACTAATATAAACAGTAAATCAAAAAATTGAGAAATGGATATACAGGAAAATTCAATACGCAGCAGAATAATACTGCTCAAAGCACACCAATATTGTAGTTGCCTGATGCTGGTATTATGTGCTATGATAACTATATCAGGATGTTCTAAAAGTGACGATGTAACTGCGGCAGACAATGTAACGCTTAGTGGTGGCACAACAACGATAGACAGTACTGCAATTACAACAGGTACTGCAGAAGGTTCTACAGAAACAGGATATAATGCAGATGATCTGATAGAAAATTCAACATTTAGCAGCACAATAGCTATTAGCTACGGGACAGCTACCACAATTACCAACCCTCTGTCGGCCAGCGGTGTAACAATTGTGCAAAACGGAGCCGATGTGATCATTACCTCTACTGCCACAGGAGTCGAATATAGCTTGTCTGGAACTACAGCGAATGGTTCACTGAAAATATATAGCGACAAAAAGTTTAAACTAACACTAAATGGGGTTGCGATCACAAACGATGATGGCCCAGCCATTAATATACAATCCTCAAAAAGAGCATTCGTTGTGGTGGCAGATAATACAACCAATATACTTGCCGATGGCGCTACCTACGCGACTTCAACAGAAGACCAGAAAGGCACACTGTTCAGCGAAGGACAATTGGTTTTCAGCGGCAACGGAAGTCTAAGTGTAAAAGGAAATCATAGTCATGCTATTTGCAGCGACGATTATGTGCGCATCCGTACTGGAAACATTACAGTTACAGGCGCAATAAAAGACGGCATCCATACCAATGATGCCTTTATTGCCGACGGCGGTACAATTAAAATCACAGCAGCGAGTGACGGTATAGAATGCGAGGAAGGATATGTTGTAGTGAACGATGGCACGTTTACTTTAAATACAGGCGACGATGGCATTGCCGCATCTTATACGGATGGCGACGCGACGATTACACCATATGTAACAATCAATGGCGGCAGTATCACTGTCAATTCAACTGCCGGAGAAGGCATTGAAAGTAAAAGTGTTTTGACGATCAATAAAGGAATAATTGCCACTGTAACGACAGATGATGGAATCAATGCTGGCACTGCCATTTACATTAACGGCGGCTCTGTTTATTGCTATAGCACTGGCAATGATGCGATGGATTCCAACGGTACCTTCACCATTACGGGTGGTAAAGTTGTAGCTATAGGATCTAAATCGCCGGAAGCGGGAATTGACTGCGATGCACGCACGTTAAAAATTACTGGTGGAATTGTACTGGGCATAGGAGGCGCAACCAGCGCACCAAGTACAACTGCATCAACAGTAAATGCAGTGATTATGGGCAGTGGACAGGCAAATCAGATAATACATATTGAAGCGGGTGACGGGACTGAAGCTTTAACATTTCTTGCCCCGGTATCTTATTCCACTTTGCTTTTTGCCAGCGGTAAATTAAAATCAAGTACAAAATACCTGATCTACACAGGCGGAAGTGTTTCATCGGGAGTGGATTTTTACGGCCTTTACAGCGGGGGTACTTATTCAAAAGGAACAAGTTCTTCAAACTTTACAACCAGCACTGTACTTACACAGGTTGGAGGGACAATCAGCAGGAACTAATTTCAACCTCACCAATACCAACTACGGGAGGGCTCTGCCCTTCCGTTAACACCTAAAAAGCTGTGCAAATTAATTGTTGTTTTCAGGATACAGCTTTAACTTGTTCTTTATTATCCCAGATCAGCTTCTTTCCGAACCCCAGTGTACTATCAGTAAACTTTATATAACTCAATTTTACTGCCCACAATTCTCCGGGGATCGCCAGTGCAAAGGGATACTTCTTATAATAGCTTCTTTTTGCTTCTTCAAGCATTTTACCTTCCGGCTCAACAAAAACACCCGAAAACTGAACGCCCTGCACTTTACCAATGATGAGTTTATCGGGAAGCACACAGCCTGATACTCTGCTGTTTTGTATTCCATTCTGAATATGAATAGTATCTCTTGAAGATTTAAATACCAGTATGGCAGAACCACCACTATAAGCGTAAAAACAAGAGGCACAGTAAGGGATGTCATCAACAGTGGTTGCTATAGTTAACGCCGTCTGTTTGTCGAGAAATGTCGCGATTATTTTATCAGGAATCATTGTACAATTGATTGATGTACAAATCTTCATAATTTCCTGTTACCAGAATATGATTCTTATCAGATAAGCCAATTATATTGAACTTTAGGAAGCGCTGTGAACAATCAGGATATTGGAGCGAAAATAAAAACGAATGAATTTATAGCCCCGATTGGCCACAGCACAAAAGTCTTCCTTTATTAATGGCGGTTGAAGCTACTCGGTAGGTCTTTCCATGCAGTAACAATGATGTCATCCGGCAATTCTCCCCCGGTAATAAAGTACCATTTCTTCAGCTCCTTCTTGTAACAAAGTATTTCATGATACACATAATTGTGGTCTTTTACATTAGCCATAATAAATTTAGAATCCTCTGGTAATAAAGATGTAATTGATATCCATTCCTCCATATAAATATAGTTTACCGACAATATACAATTATCCACAATTATTATCCAAGCATTTAGAGATAAATTCCATTATTATTTTTTCAAATCTCACATTACTCCTTAAAATGAATGAGTTTAATCTCAAAAATCAACCTAATGAACCATAAACTATCAAAAACACACTCCAGTATAGTTCCATATAGCAAAAAAAACCCTTTACAGAAGCAACAAGAATACAAAACACAATAAAAATAGCTTACAAAAACATCATTAACCCTTTGAATATTAAATTATTAATCAAAAGAACACCTTTAACTATTTGATCAAAGCAAAAAATAAGGTTTTTATTTATTGAAAAGGCCAGGATAAAAATAGCTGGCATAATTTTACCTGTTACAACAAACAGTATTCCCAACCAATGTGTTGTTAATTAAAAATCATAAATAAAATTCCGCATTTGTGCGGCCAATAAAAAATTACAATACAAATACATACAGATATGTCAAGAAAAGTAGCAGAACAATTAGTAGAAATGCTGGTAGACGCAGGTATTAAACGCATTTATGCGGTTACAGGTGATAGCCTGAATGAATTAAATGATGCAGTGCGAGTAAATAAAAATATTGACTGGATCCATGTAAGACATGAAGAAGCTGGCGCATATGCGGCGGCTGCGGAAGCAGAATTAAATGGACTTGCCTGTTGTGCAGGGAGCAGCGGTCCCGGGCATGTACACCTGATTAACGGGCTGTATGACGCTCACCGTGCTGGTGCCGCAGTGCTTGCCATTGCATCTACCTGCGCTACAGTATAATTTGGCAGTGGCTATTTCCAGGAAACAAACACGACGAAACTGTTCGACGATTGCAGTCATTATAATCAGATTGCTACTACACCAGCTCAGCTACCCAGAATGACCCAGGCTGCTATACAGCATGCATTCCAGAAAAAAGGTGTAGCTGTACTTGGGCTGCCCGGCGATCTCAGTGCGCAGGAAGCAGTTGAAAATATATCATCCAGCCAGAATTATTTCGCTAAAGCGGTGATCCGGCCTGCAGATGCGGATTTACTGGTATTGGCTAAACTAATCAACCAGCATCAAAAGATATGTATTTTTTGCGGTATCGGTGCGGCCGAAGCACATGATGAAGTAGTGAAGCTGGCAGCATTATTAAAATCTCCCGTTGGCTACTCTTTTCGCGGAAAGATGAGTATTCAATATGACAATCCCTACGAAGTTGGAATGACCGGCTTGCTGGGCCTTCCTTCAGCATATCATAGTATGCACGAAAGTGATCTGATATTGTTACTGGGAACTGATTTTCCCTACGTCCCATTTATACCTACCGATAAAATAATCGTTCAGATAGACACGCAACCGGAAAGACTGGGTCGCAGAGCCAAACTCAATATGGGATTACATGGAGATATTAAATCCACTCTTAATGCTTTAATTCCTCTGTTAGATGTTAAGGCTGACGACAGTTTCCTAAAAGCTCAATTACACGTTTACGAAAAGGTAAAGGAACATTTGCAAGTCTACGTAGAAGATAAAGGCACAATAAATGCCATTCACCCTGAAGCTGTTGCTTTCCAGCTCGATAAACTCGCTACGGATGATGCGATTTTCACCGTAGATACAGGCATGTGTTGTGTGTGGGGTTCCCGTTATATTAAAGCCACTGGTAAAAGATCTCTCGTGGGTTCGTTTAATCATGGCTCAATGGCAAATGCCATGCCACACGCTATTGGTGCTGCCCTCTCCTGCCCAAACAGGCAAGTGGTCGCCATGTGTGGCGACGGCGGGATTTCCATGATGCTTGGCGACCTGGCTACTATAAAACAATACCAGCTTCCGATAAAACTGATCGTTTTCAACAACCGTTCGCTGGGTATGGTTAAGCTGGAGATGGAAGTTGCCGGCTTACCGGATACACAAACGGACATGGTTAACCCCGACTTCGCTCTTGTTGCTGAAGCAATGGGTATTAAGGGAATAACAATCAGCGATCCGGCACAGCTCGCATCATCGTTGCAGGAGGCATTTTTATATCAGGGACCGATTCTGGTAAATATAATGACAGACCCTAATGCTTTAGCCATGCCGCCGAAGATAGAATTTAAAATGATGAAGGGAATGGCATTATCCATGACTAAACTTATGCTAGGCGGTAAGTTTGATGAAGTGCTTGACACGGTAAAATCAAACTATAAACACATGAAGGAATTGCTCGACTAATAATTAATCTAACCAGGGCAAACGAAAATGCCCTGGTTAGATTAATTCCAGTTCATTAGTTTCATTACTCTGTCAAATTCATCATGCACTGCTGCAGTTAAGTGTATTTCCTTTTGCGTAACCGGGTGTTTAAAAGATAGTTCAGAAGCATGAAGCAGCATTGTTGTCATTTCCCACTGCTCCTTAAAAAACTTATTCTGCTTATTGCAACCATGCTTGCGGTCGCCAATAATAGGATAAAATATATGAGCGAAATGTTTCCTCAACTGGTGCATCCTTCCTGTCGTTGGCGTAGCTTCTACCAGCGAATATCTTGAAGTAGGGTGCTGCCCTAAAGGGATGTCCAGTTCTGCTTTATTTAAAGTAATGAAAGATGTAAAGGCTTCCTGCATGTTTCCATTTTCTTTTGCTAAAGGATAATCTATATCCATAACATCAGGTGCATAACCTCTTACAATTGCGAGATATTTTTTCTTAACTTCTCCATTCTGAAACTGCTGATGCATAGCTATTTCCACTTCTTTGTCGAATGTAAACAACAATAATCCGCCGGTTTTCCGGTCCAGACGATGAACAGGGCTCACACGCCTGTTGACCTGGTCTCTTAAGAGCTGCAGGGCAAACTCTTTGGCATCAGTTGCGATAGATGAACGGTGTACCAATAATCCATGCGGTTTATTAATAGCTATTAAATGATCGTCCTGATATACAATTTCCAGCATTATTTTTTTCCACGAAGATAGCAATTACACGCTAAATGAGAATGCCTGCTATTGAATTACTTAAAATGCAGCCTATCGCTAATCGTGATAAATAAAAGTGTTTTAAACAAACAAGCCCGTCGTTTCCGGCGGGCCTACTTGCAGTTTAGTTAATAGTAAATATAATAAATAGTAAAAATAGGCAATCAGATAGATAAAGGATTAATTGTGTAAAAATCAGATCTTAAAATTATGAACCTGCATGAGCTATACTTTGAGTTACTTATACCGTGTACAGACTCATGCAATATTCATAATAAAAAAAAACACATGATTTGTAAAAATCTTAATTTCTTAGTCTACAAGCTCAGGAATCTCATCAATCCATACATTCCGAATTTCTTGTTCTTTATCTTTTTCAGCACGCAATTTCTTGATCTCAAACTTAAGTAACACTGCAAACACTAGGGCTACAGCTAATAAAATGGCAAAGAAATACATTGTATCGTCATAACTGTTTGTAGCACTGCGGATCGCGGCAGCAAGAAGAGGTCCTGCCATACCAGCAGCTGCCCATGCAGTAAGGATATATCCCAATATTCCACCAACTTCTTTTGTTCCGAAAATATCACCTATATATGCTGTTACCGCAGAGAAACCACCGCCATAACAAGAAATAATTAAAAATATAACCGCCTGGAACAGGATTGCATTCGAGATGCTGGGAACAGAAAGGTAAGCTACAATCTCCAGACAGATGATCAGTATAAAGGTGTTAGGCCTGCCGAGGCGATCAGATAATGTTGCCCATCCTATCCTGCCACCACCATTAAAAATGCCCATCAGGCCAACCATTGCTCCAGCGGCTACCGTAGACAGACCTGCAAACTCCTGTGCCATTGGTGATGCTGCCGAAATAATCGACACACCACAAGCAATATTTGTGAAAAACATTAACCATAAATACCAGAAACGTTTAGTCTTTACAGCTTCGTTTGCTGTCATTTGTGAAAGGTCTTCTTTTACTACCTTTTTCTTCGTGCCGTCCTCAACTTTCAATCCCTCAGGTGCCCAGCCAACTGGTGGGGGAGCAAGGTAACGTGAACAGGCAAAAATGATTATAAAATAGCAGCTTCCCATAATAAAGAAAGTATTCGATATGCCTACAGAGCCGATTAAAGCTACAATTATAGGACTGCTGATTACTGCAGCAAAGCCAAAGCCCATAATTGCAAGGCCTGTTGCTAATCCGCGTTTATCAGGAAACCACTTCACTAATGAAGATACAGGAGTGATATATCCGATACCCAAACCGATACCGCCTATTACTCCATATGATAAATATAATAAAGGCAGAGACTCTAATTTAATGGCAACCCCTGAACCTATAATTCCAAGCCCAAATAATACCGCAGCAATGAGACCTGATTTCCGTGGACCCATTTTCTCTATATAACGGCCAAGAAAGGCTGCCGATATTCCGATGAAAAATACAGCAAGGCTGAAGGTAAACTGTGTTGCTTTCAAATCCCATCCAAATTTTTCAATTAAAGGTTTTGTATATACACTCCATGCATAAACTGACCCGATCGATAAGTGCATCCCTACGGCTGACGCCGCAATTAACCACCTATTTTTTACTTTTTCCATAGCATCTTCATTAAAAATCGATAGTACAAAGTAAAGCGATATTTAGGCCGCAAAAATGACCGATATCAATATAAAAACTGATAGATATTCTAATAGTTAACATAAATAATACAATTATCATTTAGTCTTTGAACAATATTGCAGCTGTATGCAAATGTTGTATTAAAAGAGAGGTATAACAGAACCACAAACTTTAATATTGAAGCTATCAGCATTATAAAAACGGGATATAACTTATACCTGATCAGCAGAAATGAATAGAAATTTTATTATAATCCGATAAATTACCGTAATTTAACATAAAACTGTTTCAGGTCATTTTTGAAGCAGGAAAAGCTAATTATTTTTGGATTATATCTATTTTTGAATTAATGTCAGATATCTCTCAAAAAAAAGAAATTAAAGATTTAGGCTCTACTTTACTGGAGGTCGCCATGGTGCTCATGGTATCAGGGGCAAGCACAGGTAGGATAAGGAATACGATTGACAGGATTTCCAACTCTTTTGGTTATACTACAAATATGCTTGTCAGCCAGCGAAGTATTATGCTCAGTATTTACGATGAGCATAATGACTGCGTATTCAACAGCTTAAAGCGCACTGCAGCCCATGCTGTAAATTTTACTGCGGTCTCGGAAATCAGCCAGCTCAGCTGGCTTACTGTAGAAGAGAAATGGGGAATACAAAAAATAAATGAAGAACTCAAAAGGATAAAGGTACTGCCACATTATCCTCGGCTGATTGTACTCGGACTAACGGGATTGGCAGGCGCTTCATTCTGCAGGTTGGCAACAGGCCAGCCAATTGATATGGCTTTCGTTTTCCTGGGTACAGTACTGGGGTTATTCATCAGACAGGAAACAATGAAGATGAATTTCAACCCCTACGTCTGTGTATATTTTGGTGCTTTTACATCCTCCTTAATTGCAGGCAGCCTGCTTAAATTCCACCCCACTACCAACCATGAATTCGCTTTTGTGACTTCAGTTTTATTCCTGATCCCTGGAATACCATTAATCAATGCCTTTTCAGATATGATAGATGGCAATCTTCAAAATGGATTGATCAGAGGGCTGAACGGATTTATTATCTCATTTTCCATTGCATTGGGTCTTTTAACATCAATGGCAATTTATCATTTTTAACATGGAGTGGTTATTATTATCAGAGAAATGTATTTGGTTCGGACTTGCTGCTGTGGGTTTTGGTATCCTTTTTAATATTCCTTCCAGGACCCTTGTCCCAGTATTTATCATGGGTGCCATTGGAGGTTTCGCTAAAGTAGCTTTGCTGCATTTAGGTATAAATATCGTTGGCGCATCATTATTTGGAGCAACTTTAATTGGTTGCCTGAGTATTCCTTTTGCACATAGCAAGCATGCCCCGCCACCAATGTTCTCTATCCCCGCTGTAATTCCTATGGTCCCGGGAGTTCTTGCCTACCGCATGATGCTGGGATTAATTAATCTAGCGGCTGACACGAACCCAGATGCTTATAACCAGATATTGTCAGAGACTATCCATAACGGGCTAAAGGTGATGTTTATCCTCATGAGCCTTGCCATTGGCGTTGCACTTCCGATGTTGGTTACAAGGAAAGAATCTGCAAAAGAAATCCGGTTCAGGAGACCAATAAAATAGATTGCTTTCCACCATACTTCTCGCTTTCCAGGATGATTTTCTTACTTACCAGGATGATTTAATCTTTACTGAAAGATAATAATTCAATTGTGCCTCTACTAATTCACCCATGGTTTTACATAGTCTGAACGATGGGTGGTTATGGTAATCACTTAATTCGCCAGCCAGCTGCACAACTTTTTTATCAGGTGAAATCAGGTCAGTCTTCATTACAGTCATTAAGTCAAGCAAACGATAATGTACCAGCTTGGCCCTGCTATTGATCAGGCTTCGCTCCTCTTCCTGATACTGGCGCATAGTTTTTTTATCCATATGCTTAATGCCGAGCATCACCAGCGGATTATTTTCTTTAAAATAATGAGGCAGATAAAACTGTCTTCTGCCTTCATAAGACTGCTGATCAAAATCAATTGCCCTTATCCTGTATTGATTACCCTCAATATCGGGCGTAATATGCACCACATAGTTATAAGAACGCATGTCTCCAAGTAATCGGATAAAACACCGTTCATTAAATTTAACAAACTCTTTACAAATACGGATCTGGTTAAACTTAGAAGTGTGGATCCTATGCTCAATAAATACATCTCCCGGTAAGCCGGATATATGCTCTTCAATAAGGGTTTCTCCGTCTGTTAAGTAGCTAATCCTGTTTGGTGAGAGAATATGTTCCAGTTCCAATCCATATACCCTTGAGGCATCGGCCACTTTCACATAAAAATAATCATAGTTATCGTTGAACTTATTGATTACGCGAATCCTGAAAGGCTTTGAATTTCCAAAAGTACAGTAATCAATCTGCGCAATCTGCAAATGCTCCACCACTTCCAGGTCTCCCGAAGCAGTCATCAGGGCATAGATCGCAGTTAGATTGGGGAAAAGTTCATCCATTTCAAACTGATCATAATATACACTCTGCCAAAGCGTATCCCGACCGTTTTTATCCATTAAGGGAACACTCATCTGAAACCTTAAAAGATCAGTATACTGCACATTCAGCTTCAGGTCACGGTTATATTTTGCCAGGTACGCCTTCAGGTTTCCATTAATAGGGTAAAAATATTTTTTTCTCGAGGGTACATCCAGTCGCGTTTCATACTCAGCCATAGGTTGAAATTAAAAAAATAAACTCATTTATAGAATTTACAACAATATAAAAAAAACAAAGCGGCCTCCTGATGGAAGCCGCTATTATAAATATTAAATGTTTCTAAGAATTAAGCTTCAACCAATTCTTTATCTACCGCTTTTTTAGCAGGCGCTTGTTTGCCTTCAAAAGCTTTGATATAGATCTGTTTCAACTCACTGATCAAAGGGTAACGAGGGTTAGCACCAGTACACTGGTCATCGAAAGCACGTTCAGACATGGTATCTAAACTAGTGTAGAACTTACCTTCATCAACACCAAATTCTTTGATAGATTTAGGGATATTCACTTTCGCTTTCAGGTTCTCGATAGCAGCGATCAACAATTCAACTTTCTCAGATTCAGTTTCACCACCCAGGTTTAAATGATCAGCGATCATAGCATATCTCCATTTAGCATTTGGATATTTATACTGAGGGAAAGCAGCTTGTTTTCTTGGGTTGTCAACAGCATTGTAGCGGATAACATCAGTAATCAGCATACCATTAGCAACACCATGTGGAACGCCGTGTGCAGCTCCTAATTTATGTGCCAATGAGTGACAGATACCAAGGAAAGCATTGGCAAACGCCATACCTGCAATTGTTGAGGCATGTGCCATTTTTTCTCTGGCTTTGATATTTGTAGTACCTTCATTGTAAGCCAATGGAAGATATTTAAAGATCAACCTGATTGCTTCAAGCGCTAAGCCGTTAGTGAACTCAGAAGCTAACACAGAAACATAAGCTTCGAGTGCGTGTGTCAGTGCATCAATACCAGTAGCAGAAGTTAATCCTCTAGGCATAGTCATCATTAACTCAGCATCCACAATTGCCATGTTTGGAGTTAATTCATAATCTGCCAATGGGTATTTAATATCAGTTTGCTCGTCGGTGATAACAGCGAAAGGAGTTACTTCAGAACCGGTACCAGCAGAAGTTGGTACAGCTACAAAACTTGCTTTTCCGCCCATTTTAGGGAATGTATATACACGTTTACGGATATCCATGAAACGCATAGCTAAATCTTCAAACCTCACTTCAGGGTGTTCATAAAGAACCCACATGATTTTTGCAGCATCCATTGGAGAACCACCGCCCAGTGCAAGAATAGTATCTGGCTGGAAGTTGATCATTTCCTGTGCACCTTTTCTGGCAGTCAGCAAAGTTGGATCAGGATCTACATCAAAGTATACAGTGTAGGCAATACCCAGTGAGTCCAGTACTTTTGTCACATGTTCAGTAAAACCAAGGCTATGAAGGACTTTATCAGTAACAATAAATACTTTCTTTTTACCAAGTACTTTTAATTCTTTCAATGCTACAGGTAAGCACCCGTATTTAAAATAAACTTTCTCTGGTACTCTGAACCAAAGCATATTTTCTCTTCTGCTAGCCACACTTTTAATATTTAATAGATGTTTAACTCCAACATTTTCTGAAACTGAATTACCTCCCCAGCTACCACAACCAAGAGTTAGTGATGGTGCCAGTTTAAAGTTGAATATGTCACCGATAGCACCCTGTGCTGCAGGCATATTAATAATGGTACGGCCGGTTTTCATCGCTGCACCGAATTTTTCTATCCTTGCAAGAGACTTAACAGGGTCAGTATATAATACTGAAGTATGTCCCATACCACCCAATTGAACCAGTCTTGTTGCTTTTACTAAGGCCTCATCAAAATCTTTGGCTTTGTACATAGCAAGTACAGTACTGAGTTTTTCATGTGAGAATGGCTCTTCAGTTTCTACAGACTGAACTTCTCCAATCAATATTTTAGTTTCTTCAGGAACAGTAATTCCTGCCAGTGCAGCAATTTTATAGGCAGCCTGACCAACGATATTGGCATTCAGTACACCATTTACTAAAATCAGTGCACCTACTTTAGCAACTTCAGATTTGCTTAAGATATAAGCACCACGATCTTTAAACTCTTGTCTTACCTGTTCGTAAACTTTTTCAACAACGATTACGCTCTGTTCCGAAGCACAGATCATTCCGTTATCAAAGGTTTTAGAAAGCAGGATCGAGTTTGCTGCCATCTTAATATGGGCAGTTTCATCGATAATAGCAGGTGTATTACCAGCACCTACACCAATTGCAGGTTTACCTGAAGAGTAAGCAGCTTTAACCATACCAGGGCCACCAGTAGCCAATATTAAATCAGCCTGGCTCATTAAAATTTGTGACAGCTCTACTGAAGGCTCATCAATCCAATCCACAATATTTGCCGGTGCACCAGCTTTCACTGCGGCGTCTAAAATAATTTTAGCAGCAGCAATAGTTGAATTTTTTGCACGTGGGTGTGGTGAAAAGATAATTCCATTACGTGTTTTCAAAGCAATCAGAGCTTTAAAAATAGCAGTAGACGTTGGGTTGGTTGTTGGGACAACCGCAGCAACAACACCAATTGGTTCTGCAATTTTGGTAATACCGAAAGCTTCGTCGCTTTCTATTACACCGCAGGTTTTCTCGTCTTTGTATTGATTGTAAATGTATTCCGATGCGAAGTGGTTTTTGATAACTTTATCCTCAACCAATCCCATTCCCGTTTCTTCAACGGCCATTTTAGCCAGCTCTATGCGCGCATTATTTGCCGCAATAGCTGCCTGTCTAAAGATCTCATCAACCTGCTCCTGGCTGAAAGTAGAGTAGAGCACTTGCGCTTCTCTGACCTTTTCGATTTTTTTCATTAACTTTTCTGCATTAGTAGCTTCCATGATTAAGGGAATTATGCCGGTCAACATTACAATATCAATGTGGTAATATAATGTATACCGACGGTTAAACTTCTTTTTATAACAGTTGTAAATTATCGAACTTTTATTGACATAAAGATAGTGTACATTGTACACTATAAAAATGATAGTTGTCAGCCAATCAGCTGATAGTTATCAGTTTTAAAAAAAGAAAACCGCGTCCAGAGGCTGGAAACTACTTTAGGATAACATTTTCAAAATACTTATTAAAAATGTCAAGTGTTTTTTGTTTTATTTCCTGTGAAGGTGTTGGAGTATCCTTTAAAGGATATTCTAAATTGAGCAATTCCCATTTATGCATGCCTAATTGATGAAAAGGGATGATTTCTACACGCTCCACTGTCTTATAATCAGAAAAATGTCGTCCCCATTCTTCAATATACTCTTCCTGATCGGTCCAACCCGGAACAAGCACATATCTGAGCCACATTTTTTTTCCGGTCGACTCGCGGTAAGCTGCGAGGTTCAGAGAGGTTTTATTAGACTGCCCTGTCAGTTTCAGATGCCATTCCTCATTGATATGTTTAACATCCAGTAAAAGGATATCCGTATATTCCAGCAGCTCATGTACTTCAGGAGTATTTAACCGTCCGTTTGAATCCAGGCAGGTATTTATTCCTTCTTCATGCAGCTGTTTAAAAAAGGTAGTCAGTTTACTTCTTTGCAGGAGAGGTTCGCCTCCTGATACTGTGACGCCGCCTGCTGTGCCAAAATAGTTTTTCTGACGTACAGCGCGTCTAACCAATTCTTTGATCTCCACTATCGTTCCGCCCTTCACATCGAGAGAATCAGGATTCTGGCAGTAAAGGCATCTGAACTGGCATCCCTGTACAAAGACAACCATCCTGATCCCGGGGCCGTCATGAGTACCAAATGTTTCGAGAGAATGGATTCTTAAATGATTGGGATCATTTTCATTCAACTTAGCAGCATCAAT
>JAATFQ010000220.1 GCA_015655115.1 Sphingobacteriales bacterium | reverse complement strand
CGCAGAAATTTCAAGCAATACCGTTTTTAACCGTAATGCGAGTTTATAGCCACGATCCCATATCCCGGCAAGTATAATTTCTTTTTCATTCAAGTTATCTTCCAGCACCTGATAAGCCATGCGGTTTATTTTTTGCTGGATCTGTTGTTTATTAAGAATTAATAATTGCGAGTCGGCCATTTGATTAACGGGTTGTTTCTTTTATGCAAAAGAACGATTTTAAGGTATAAATCCAAATATCTGTAAAATATTTTCAAAACGTTGCAACGTTTACTGCATTACTGCGTCTTATTTACATCCTGCCGCTTTAAGGAGAATACTGAGCTAAAAACCAGTACCGGCTAATCTCCATGAAACAACCTGACAGAAAGTTAAGACGGGGATGCACTATACCGAAAACGAAACTATTCACAGATAAACTATAAACAATGAAAACAAATTACTTAATAAAACTAATTTTCCTTTTTCTGATCGGCATGTCTTTCAATAGTTTTATTTTGCGCGCACAGGAAACCAAAAAAGTTGCTGTAAGCAATTTCTCGGGTGTGTCCGTAAGCACAGGCATTGATCTTTATTTAACTCAAGGGTCAACTGAAAGCGCGAAAATAGAAGCTGCAGACGGTGTTATCGACCAGGTAGAGGTAATGGTTAAAGACAATAATCTTGTAGTGAAATTCAGGGAAAGCAATGGCCTGACCAATATGTGGAAAAACAGGAATGCCAAAGTTTATGTGACATATAAAAAATTAAATTCCATATCTGCTACCAGCGGGAGCTCTGCAGTTACAGAAAATATACTTAAGACCGACAAGCTCAGTGCAAAGGTTACTTCTGGCGCAGACCTTAAGTTAAATGTGGTATGCAATGATCTTGACGTGCAGGCAACCAGTGGCGCCGACGCAAATTTGTCGGGTAAAGCTGCAAACATAGATTTTAAAGCTACATCTGGCGCCGATATTAAAGCCTATGAATTGGTAACGGACTATGGAAGAGTTACGGCAACCTCCGGAGCTGATATAAAATTAACCGTAAACAAAGGGCTGGAAACAACCAGTACCAGTGGTGGAAGTATCAGGTACAAAGGTGGTGCTTCTTTAAACAATCATTCTTCATCAAGAACAGGCAACGTGAGGAGGGCAGATTAAAAAGAGACCAGAAAAAAAACAGAGGGTAATCGTAATGATGTGGCAGTTGTGAAATCGCCACACTATTAGGATTACCCTTTATTTTTTAACCTTTCCGCACTACATACGGATAGTATATGAAATTCGCTCCTTCGGGAACAATCACAAATACACACATAAAGTCGGCCGGACGCTTATAATGTTTTAAAAACTCTTCTTTCCTTTCGGGCTTAATAATCCCTTTCTCTACAAATTCTTCTACAGTAGAAGCCTGGATAGTCCAGTTGGTGTTCAGTTCATCTTTATTCAAGATCATCTCCCCAATAGCTACGGTATGCTGATGCGCCACAAAAACGGGGTACTGAGATATGCCTTCGGCTATAATTTCCAATGCAATTTCTTTCACAGATTCAGCATATAGGTCAAGGTCTTTTTCAAGGCTTACCAGGGGACTGGTTTTTTTCTCGCCTTGCCCCTCTCCTGATCCTGGTTGCTGTGGTAATAATTCTTCTATATCCATCTTAAAATTTTTACGCTTGCTGAACTCAGCAATACTATTTGACTAAGTTTAGTAAAACTACATTTTCTACATGTTGTGTATGCGGAAACATATCTACCGGCTTAATACGGCTAACGGTGTATTTCTCTTTCAGCAGGGCCAGATCTCTAGCCTGAGTGGCTGCATTACAGCTTACATAAACAATTTTCTCAGCTTCCATTTCCAGCAGTCGCTCAACTACATCAGTATGCATACCTGCACGCGGTGGATCGGTAATCACCACATCTGGTTTACCATGAGTAGCTATAAACTCGCGCGTGAGAATATCTTTCATGTCACCTGCATAAAACAAGGTATTGTCTATATTGTTGAGTTCGGAATTGAACTTTGCATCTTCAATTGCTGTTGGTACATATTCTACCCCTATAACTTGTTTAACGCTTCCTGCAATGAAGTTGGCGATAGTGCCGGCACCAGTATATAGATCATATACAAGTTCATCTCCGGTAAATCCGGCGAAGTCTTTCGTGATCTTATACAACTCATGTGCCTGTAAGGAATTGGTCTGATAGAAAGATTTAGCGCCAATTTTAAATTTGAGGTCATTCATTTCTTCGAAGATATAGTCCCTGCCAGCATAGGTGATCACCTCCTGGTCAAATATGGTATCATTCTTTTTCTGATTGATAATATATAACAGGGAAGTGATTTCAGGGAAATTTATCTTCAGGTATTCCATTAAGCCATCAACCTGTTCCTGCTCTACGAAAGCAAAGACTACGACAACCATAACTTCTCCAGTGGAGGAAGTACGGATAATTAAATTCCTGAGGTTGCCCTCATGGTTACGCAGGTCGTAAAAACTCAGACCCGTACGTAATGCATATCCCCTGACCTGGTTTCTTAATGTATTTGAAGGCTCTGCCTGTAAATAACAATGCTGAATATCAAGGATCTTATCAAAACGTGATGGAACATGAAACCCCAGAGCATTCATTTCCAGGTCATCGCGACCGTCCATATCCTCTTTACTTAACCAGCGCTTATTGGAGAATGTATATTCAAGTTTATTGCGGTAATATTTATTTTCTGCTGAACCTAAAATAGGTTCCATGGAAGAGGTATCGATTTTTGCCAGTCGCTGTAAGGCAGCCTGTACATTTTTCTGTTTGAATTGCAACTGTGCATCATATTGCATATGCTGCCACTTACATCCACCGCAAACACCAAAATGCTGACAGAAGGGATCTGTACGGTATTCTGAGGGGGTATGCAATGTTTCTATAACGGCCTCGGCAAGATTCTTTTTCTTTTTTACAATTCTTACGTCCGCAATATCGCCGGGTACGGCTTTATCAACAAAAACAACTAACTCATCTGCTTTACCTACGCCTTTGCCCTCTTCCGCAATATCAATTATACTTAAGTTGGGAAGGATAGTAACCGTTCCGGCTTTTCTATTTCTACTCATTCTGCTGCAAAGCTAAAGCTTGTATTTAACAGTTCCTATTTTTTTAAGCGGTATCAGGTTTTTCATAGGACATGGGAGTATCCCTGAGGTGTAATTGCTACCCTCAATAAATAGAAATAGATGTGCTAGCCCTTACTTACCAAAAACTTTAAGGATTAATCCAAAAATGCCTCCAACGAGGTTAAAGCTTACACCAAACTTCTCATCGACCAATATAGAAATTTCAAATATCTCTTTGCTCATTGTAAATGATGTTATATGGTAAATATAAAGGTTTATATACCGAAAACCAAATTGGTTCAACACAACATATGCAAATAAATTAAGTGATTACTTAATTGAGGCTGGAATCCTATACAAATTGGATAAAAAAAGAGCTATAAAAGGGACGAATGCCGCCAGCAAGAATGATTGGGAATAAATTTATAGTGCTGCTTTAACAAGAAAAGGCAGCAGTTCTTTCTGAAAGCTAACGAAGTTTTTTCTGACATCAGAGTCACTAACGGAAGTGAAGGCGAAAGAAAAGACAATACTTTTACTCGCCTTAAGCAAAAAAGCAAGCCCCTCCCGGCGTGAAGGATTATTTTTAAAATGGTCTAGCCCCAGGTAAGCTGACAATAAGAGCGATTCCAGCTGATCTGACAGATGTTTGAGAAATTCCTGTGAATTGGTATTCTCCCGTACGAAATCCCACCCTATAAATTCATTGCACACCGTATAAGTAAGCCTGCAGGTTTTCATTACAAGAGCTTTCAGGTGTTCTTCTTCATCATTAAATTGTGCTTTATTTTTTAAGATTTCATTTAAGTTCAGATCAAGGTAATCCATCAGAATGGCGTCAAGAAGCTGCTCTTTGCTGTCGAAATACTTGTAGATAGTAGCTTTTGCAATACGTGCTTTTTTAGCGATTTCGTTTACACTTGTTTTATGATATCCGTATTTTCTGAATAAATCTTTCGCAGCTCTAATGATGCTCTCTTTAATCTTCTCTGGTTCCATCAGTTAGTTACTTGTAAATTATTTCCTGAAATATAAACGTCATATTCTCTCAATGCAACTGTAGCCGGTGCTTTGGCCGGACTACCATCCTCCAGCAGGAATTTTGCCCCTGTACATTGGTCGGTAGCGGTAAAGGTAGGATTATCCAGCACTATAGCGCATCTATTTTCAGGATTTACTGTACTGCAACGATCGTACGCCTTATAGTTACCAGATATGGTACGATATATAATTAACCCAGAAACCCCGTAACCACTAATAGTAACGGCACCTCCGGTACTGCTTAACGCAAGTAACCTGGGGTCTGTGAGAGGTACGGAGAAATTTACCGGTACATCAGGCACCTGGTTGACTACTTTGCCACAGCCAAACAATAAAAGCAAACAAATAACCCCTGCAAATCCCCTCATGATTAAGCAAAAAATAGCTTTAAATTAAAGCCGTTTTATATTGTTTCAGAAAGCGAACATCATTTTCGGAGAACAAACGCAAGTCTTTAATTTCAAATTTCAAGTTAGCGATACGCTCTATTCCCATTCCGAAGGCGAAACCGCTATATTTTTTGCTGTCTATGCCACAGTTCTCCAAAACATTAGGATCTACCATACCACAGCCCAGGATTTCTACCCAACCACTGTACTTACATAACTGACAACCCTCTCCTTTACAGATAGTACAAGAGATATCCATTTCTGCAGAAGGTTCAGTAAATGGGAAATAAGAAGGACGAAATCTCACTTTTGTTCCTTCACCATATAATTCCTGTACGAAATAAAATAAGGTTTGTTTAAGATCTGCAAATGACACATTTTCATCTACATACAGTCCTTCTACCTGGTGGAAGAAGCAATGTGCTCTTGCTGAAATAGCTTCATTACGATACACACGTCCTGGCATTAATGCTCTGAATGGCGGCTTACCAGCCTCCATCATCCTTACCTGTACGGAAGAGGTATGTGTTCTCAGGGCAATATCACCATGCTCACCTCCTTTTTTAATGAAAAAGGTATCTTGCATATCTCTTGCAGGATGCTCCTCAGGGAAGTTAAGGGCAGAGAAATTATGCCAGTCGTCCTCGATCTCCGGCCCTTCGGCAACAACAAATCCGAGTTTACTGAAGATGTTTACAATCTCTCTTCTTACTAATGCTAATGGGTGTCTTGAACCTGTATCAAAGCCTGAGCCAGGTAATGTCAGATCTAATCCGGCATCTTTTTTACTTAAATCTACCTGATCATTTTCTTTTAATGTCTGGTATTTAGCTTCGGCAAGTTGCTTAAACTCATTTAAAACTTTGCCAAGCGTCCTCTTTTCTTCGGGAGAAACAGCTTTAAATTCTTCAAATATATCTTTGATAATTCCTTTAGTACCAAGGAATTTTATTCTGAACTGTTCTAATTCGTCTGCATTCTCAGTAGAAAACGCATTTATCTCTGCGGTATAGGCTGTGATCTTATCTTGCAACATGAGGCCAAATATACAGCTATTTCAGTATATTATGCTAACAGCTTAATTACTAAAAAAGCCACAAACAGGTTGTGGCTTTTTTTTATAAAGGATTCTCTTAAATAACGTTTAACTGCTTACCTATTTTAATAAATGCTGCAATCGCTTTATCCAAATGGTGCTGTTCATGCGCAGCGGAAAGCTGAACACGGATACGTGCTTTTCCTTGCGGCACTACAGGGTAGTAGAATCCGATTACATAAATACCTTCGTCCAGCATCTTCGCAGCAAATTCCTGCGCCAGTTTGGCATCGTACAGCATCACTGGCACAATCGGATGAATACCCTCTTTGATATCGAAACCTGCCTCAGTCATTTTTTGACGGAAATAAAGGGTATTATGCTCTAATTTATCGCGCAGCTCTGTAGTTTGGCTAAGCATATCCAGTACAGCAACAGAAGCTCCTGTAATTGCAGGAGCCAGGGTGTTAGAGAATAAATAAGGTCTTGAACGCTGACGCAGCATATCAATGATTTCTTTTTTCCCTGAAGTAAACCCTCCAGAAGCTCCACCTAAGGCTTTTCCCAATGTACCGGTGATGATATCAATCCTGTCCATTACCCCACAGTGCTCATGTGTTCCTCTTCCGGTTTTACCCATGAAACCAGAACAATGCGACTCATCAATCATCACTAAAGCTTCGTATTTATCGGCCAGGTCACATATCTTATCCAGTTGTGCTATTGTCCCATCCATTGAAAAAGCACCATCTGTAACGATAATCCTATGACGGCAATCAGACGCAGCTTTTAACTGTTCTTCTAAATCTGCCATATCGCTGTGCTTATACCTGAACCGTTTTGCTTTGCACAGACGTACACCATCGATAATAGAAGCATGATTCAGCTCATCCGAAATAATAGCATCCTGATCATTAAATAATGGTTCAAACACACCACCATTGGCATCAAATGCTGCGGCATACAAGATTGTATCTTCCATACCTAAAAAGGTAGACAGTTTCTCTTCCAGCTCTTTATGAACGTCCTGAGTACCGCAGATGAATCTTACAGACGACATGCCATAACCATACTTGTCAATAGCTTTTTTAGCCGCCTCAGTAACCCTTGGATCCGATGAAAGACCCGAATAATTATTGGCACAAAAATTTACCACTTCCTGTCCTGTGCTGACTTTAATATCGGCGCCCTGAGGAGTAACAATTATTCTCTCCCTTTTATATAATCCGTCATTTTCTATTTGTGCGAGTTCTTGCTGTAGAACCGGCTGCAGTGTTTTATACATAGTATGTTTTCTATTTTACTGATGGAGTCAAAGTTATAAATTATCATCTTAACCCCTAAATTAAATTGCAGGTACCTGCACTGATTCTTTACTCCTGGCACGAATACAAAAATTCAAGCATGGAGATAGCATTACAGCTGTGTTTATCTATAATACCATACGAATCCATATTACCATATGAAATAAAATTTGAATCCATCCTGTCCTGAAAGACAACTATATGTCCTATTGAAAAAAATCTGCACAAGGCGATTGGTATTTTTAAAAAAAATAAAAACAGATTTTATAAATAATTAACCACAATTATTATAATCCATATTACATTGGCTTATTTATTAAGTCCGCCCGAAAAGCGGTTAAACAAACAAAATTAATTTATATTATCTGTTATCAAATGATGAGAAGTGAAAGGGCATTACTTGGCCCAAGAATCAAAAGTGTGAGAATATTTCTAAAAATGACGCTGCAACAGTTTTACGGTAGCTCGAACAAGTATGTGAACAATTTTTCTCCCATTGAAAATGGGAAGAGAATAATTGGAGAGCGTCTGCTTTTGGACACTGTAAAAGAACACAAAATAAACATGAACTGGCTGACTAACCAGGAAGGAGATATGTTCACTGAAGAAGACCAGGTGCCAGAAGAACCTAAAGGTGTCCCATTTTTCAATGTAAATTTTTGTGATGTGCCATTAAGTGAATTCAACATGCTTAGAGAAACACCCGAGTATTATGTAAATCTAAAGCCATTGAATGATTGTGATGCATTTCTAACTATATATGGGGATAGTATGTATCCTAAATATGCAAGTGGGGAGATTATTGCTGTACGGGAGGTACTAAATCTTGATGTCATCCAATGGGGCGAAGCCTACCTGGTAGTAACAGACGACACAGCTAATAACATGAATACTGTAAAACTCATATTTCAACATTCTGATCAAAATATGTTAACACTCAGGGCATTTAATCCAAATTATGCAGGAGACACTGTAATAAAAAAGCATTCTATCAAAAGATTATTTATGATTAAGGGGAAAGTGATGCGTAATCAGCTTTAATATAAGCCAGAAATTATAAAAAGTAATTTAAGGCAGTGATAAAAAACAAGAAAGGGATGTTCCATCCAGACACATCCCTTTTCTAACCAAATATAAACCTGTATGAACGGGTTTTTCTTTTATGATACCGTAAATATTACAGTATCCTGTAAATATCAATTTCTATAATGCTTTGTTCAAAAACTGAACCAAAATAATTAGCTATTCAAAAAGGCTTAGAACTTGACAATAATAAGACAATGTATTCATCCACCCATCAAACCCAATCATTCAATTATTTGCACTTAAATGCAAGAATTCAAACACAAATCCTTAACAACACGACAAAAATAAGAATTTATAAGGATAAAACACATATTTTTTTCACAATTTTACACAAAAAACCACAAAAAATACCACTACAACTGAATATCAGCAACTAATACATACAAAAACTAAGTCAAAAAACGATATACAAGCTAATAATCTAAAAATTAAGCTTTATTAAGAATAAAATACTGCCATATTCTTTAAAATACAGTATAAAAAATAATATTTAATACTTTTTAACATTATCCACAGCAATTAAATATGTCGGATCTTCTAAAATATTAACCTCTATAATTTCATCAGCGTCATTTAGCAATCGCTTACAGTCTTCACTAAGATGTATGAGATGCAAATTCTTATTTGCAATTAAATAACGTTCAGTTAGTTTATTTAGTGCGTCGATAGCCGACATATCAGTGACCCTACTATGTTTAAAGTCAATAATAATATTTTCAGGGTCTGAGGAGATATCAAATTTCTCTGTAAAATTAGTAACTGAACCAAAGAAAAGAGGCCCCATTACTTCATAGTGCATTACCCCATCGATTCCTGCATACTTTTTCACACTAATTCTCTTCGCACTTTCCCAGGCGAATACAAGAGCAGAAAGTATAACTCCTATTAATACTGCCAGCGCAAGGTTATGCAAATAAACAGTAATTGCAGCCACTGATATTCCGATAAAAATGTCCGATAAGGGCATTTTATTGATTACTCTAAAGCTCATCCATTCAAAAGTCCCTATAGCTACCATTACCATAACACCTACCAATGCTGCCATGGGCAACTGCTCAATAATTGGTGCCCCAAAAAGAATGATGAGCAGAATGGTCAATGCAGCTATGATTCCGGATAAACGCGACCTTGCACCAGCAGACAGATTGACCAGGGTCTGGGCAATCATAGGACAGCCCCCCATACCGGAAAAGAAACCATTTAGAATATTGGCCCCGCCCTGGGCAATACATTCCCTGTTTCCGCTGCCTTTTGTTCCCGTGATCTCGTCTACAAGATTTAAAGTCAGCAAGCCCTCGGTTAACCCGACTCCAGCCATGATAAGTGCGTACGGAAAAACAATCTGTAGTGTTTCTATTGTAAAAGGAACAGATGGAATATGAAAGGGTGGAAAGCCACCGCTAACTGAAGCTATATTTTTAACAAGCTTAGTATCTATGCCAAAGAAAAATACAATAGCAAAAACCGCTAGAATGGCGACTAAAGATGAGGGTACCACTCTTGTTAATTTAGGAAGAAAAATAACGATGGATATTGTTAACAGTACAAGGGAAAGCATCAGCCAAAGTGAATGACCTGATATCCATACATATTGTCCATTATCAAAAATCTTAAACTGCTCTAATTGGGACATAAAAATAATTATAGCAAGACCATTTACGAAACCGAACATAACGGGCTGCGGGACAAGACGGATAAACTTACCTAGTTTAAAAAGTCCGGTAAGAATTTGAAATAAACCGGCTAATACTACAGCAGCAAATACATAATCAATGCCATGCGCTTTCATTAATGCAATTAATACAACGACTGTAGCGCCTGCACCACCAGAGACCATCCCCGGCCTGCCACCAAAGATTGCTGTGAAGAGCCCCATTATAAATGCCGCATATAATCCTGCAAGCGGAGGGAAACCACCTAATATGGCAAAAGAAAGAGACTCAGGAATCATAGTCATTGCCACAGTGAGACCAGCGAAAATTTCTATTCTGTAATCAACTTTCTGAGAAAAGTTAAAAAGACGTAAATAAGGTTTCATCCTTAAAATAAAGTTAGGATTATAAAATTGAAAATTAGATGAGCCGGACAGAAATCATCGGCTTAGTAAACGAAGGTAGGAAAATTATCCAATAGTAGCCATCCAATAGAATAGACAGCGTAAACGATGCCCGGGAATTATGACCTGAGCAGGGACAGAGAAATGGGAGAAATAAATCAGCTGAAAATACTATTTCTTGCTTTTATCCAACACTGAAATACTTTTTGCAATAGCTACAGGTTTCTTTTTTGCAATCTTATAAGTACCAAATATAACCATTGATGCTATTACCATTGTGCAAACCAAGTTAAATGACCTCTTATCCATAATTCTAAAATTTAATTGAGAAACAATTGTTGATTAATACCCCCTGCAGACGAAAAAGAAACGGAATGCACCAAACCGAATCTGCAAATAAGGTAATCTTTTGATTGTTAAGCTAATTTAAATAAAATCAGGAATAATTACAAATAATTTAACAAAAAAAATGGTAATTATTTTGATTAAGAAGAGGGAATATCTGCTGCTATGGCCTCCCACAACATATCTTTTAACTCAGTTAATCCCTTTTGTGCAACTGAAGAAATAAATACTGATGGGATATTTTTCGGAAGATCTTTTTTAATCTCAGCCATCAGTTCATCGTCAAGCATATCAGATTTAGTAACCGCAAGCAAATGTGGTTTCTGCATTAACTCTGGATTATATTCAAGCAATTCATGTTTTAAAATCTCATACTCCTCACTGATGCTTCTGTTGGTATCTGCGGGCACCATGAATAATAGCACTGAATTACGCTCTATATGGCGTAAAAAACGATACCCTAATCCTTTTCCTTTAGATGCGCCTTCTATAATACCCGGAATATCTGCCATTACGAACGATTTATTTGCACGATAAGATACAATGCCCAGGTTAGGTACTATAGTGGTGAAAGTGTAATCTGCAATTTCGGGTTTTGCTGCGGATACTACTGAAAGTAAAGTAGACTTACCTGCATTAGGGAAACCTACTAAGCCTACATCGGCCAAAACTTTAAGCTCAAGCACTACCCATTGTTCCGTACCTGATTCTCCTGGCTGGGCAAAACGAGGTGTTTGGAGAGTTGATGTTTTGAAATGCCAATTTCCTAAACCTCCTCTACCACCAGGGATAAGAATTTTGGTTTGTCCGTCTTCAGTAATTTCAAACAGGACTTCACCAGTTTCAGCATTTTTAGCGATAGTACCCAGCGGAACATCAAGATATTCATCTTTACCGAATTTACCTGTACTGGTAGAACTTGATCCTACACCACCGTCTGAAGCGAGAATATGTTTTCTATACTTTAAGTGTAACAATGTCCAGAATTGTGAATTACCACGTAGGATAATATGTCCACCGCGTCCGCCATCTCCACCATCAGGACCACCGGTTGATGTCATTTTATCACGATGTAAATGTGATGAGCCAGAGCCCCCTTTTCCTGAGCGGCAGCAAATTTTAACATAATCTACGAAATTGGAACCCTGAGACATAACCTTTTATTTTTTCTTATCATAAAAATAGCGGGAAGAACATGCATTCGTCCCGCTATTCGTAATTTTATTCTATTAATATTTATCAACAACAGCACATAAATCAGCAAATATATCGTCTATCTTACCGATACCATTCACCTTGCTTAATTTGTGCTGCGCTTCGTAGTACGGCAAAACATGTATTGTTTTACTGAAATACTCTTCAATACGTTTCTGTAACTTGTCCGCCTGATCGTCAACCCTATTGGTTAATTTCTGACGTTCAGCGATACGTTTAGTCAACTCTACCTGATCTACATCCAAAGCCATTACTCCTGCAATAGAACTCCCCTTACTTTCAAGAAAAGCATCAAGCGCCTGAGCCTGCGGGACTGTTCTCGGGAATCCATCAAAAATAAATCCTTTAGCGTCTGGATTTTTGTCCACTTCTTCTTCAAGCATCGCAATCGTTATCTCATCCGGCACAAGCTGTCCGTCCGCTATAAGCGTACTTACTCTCTGTCCTAATGTCGTCTGGTTGGTGATGTGCGCTCTGAAAAGGTCGCCGGTAGAAATGTGTACTAACTGATATTTATCTATCAATTTTTGAGATTGGGTGCCTTTGCCTGCACCCGGTGGGCCAAAGATAACAAAATTGAGCATTTGGGTTGTCTTTTAAAAGTTAAAAGCCTTCCCGCCACAGGCAGCAAGGCTTTTTTAGTTGATTGTGCTCGCAAAGGTATAGATTACGAAGCAAACTTACAAGGGTTTGAAAAAAACGGCCTCAATAAATTGGGAGTTAACCAAGGAGGACAGGATTGAGGGACCAAATCACTATCAAAATAATCCTGTGATCAGAGGGTTAGGTATAGCGAAAGATAAAACAATATTCAGGCGAAAAAACAATCACGACAGTTGACATCGTCGTTGAAGTTGATGATATTGCAGATCATATTGTCATGTCAATATTTGTGGAACTAACAAATGGCAGCTCGTCTACCACAAAAAAACAATCAAAAAAAAGCCTTAGATTTCTCTAAGGCTCTCTGTGCACTTGTAGGGATTCGAACCCCAAACCTTCTCATCCGTAGTGAGATGCTCTATCCAATTGAGCTACAAATGCGTTTCCGATCGTTTCGGGATTGCAAAGGTAACGCTTGAATTTGAAATTCAAAACTTTTTTGAACAATTATTTCATGCGTTACCAATCAAAAAACACTTTACCCTTCTATAATTTTTTTAATTGCATCAAAATCAGGAAGATCACCGGCAGATTCAAGTACCTCCGCGTAGATAATTTTTCCTTCTTCATCAATTACAAATGCTGCTCTTTTCGATACACCCTTCAAATTGTAGACAAATTCTTCATAAAAAGCATCAAATGCCTGAGATACTTCCTTATTAAAATCTGATAATAACGGGAATTGGTAAAATTGTTCTTCTTTGAATTTGGCCAATGTAAAAGGAGAATCTACTGAAATCCCCAGTACTGAAGCATCCATTCCTTCATAAAACCCAAAACTGTCCCTCATCGCACATAATTGTGCGGTACATACGCCTGTAAATGCCATAGGGAAAAACTGAAGCACTAATTTCTTTCCTTTAAAGTCTGCCAAGCTTACTTCTTTCAGTTCTGAGCTGAATAATTTAAAATCCGGGGCCTTGTCGCCTGCTTTTAGTGCCATATATATTATTGTTTATAATTTTATTTTTTTTAACTGCTCGTCTACCAAAGCAAGACCTTCTTCAAAGCTATGCGGATTATAACCAAGATCTGTCATTGCTTTGTTTAAAATGAAACCAGTTCGTACCGGGCGCCTGGCAACCTGGTCTAAAGAAGCTGAACTTACCTCGGTAACTATAGATTTATCCAGTCCCCAGAAGTCTGCCACCCTATATACCAATTCCACAATACGCATCATATCCTTGCCGCTCACATTATATACGCCATAAGCATCTTTTTCTACGGCAAGTAAACAACATTCAGCCAGGTCTTCGGCCAGTGTGGGCATGCGCCACTGGTCGTCCACAACATTAATAGGTATTCCTTTCTCCAAGGCATTTTTCGCCCAAAGTACGATATTACTACGGCTTGGGTCACTGACGACACCATAAACAATTATTGTACGGATGACAACCCATTTGCAGCGTGAGTTCTTAATTATCTCTTCTGCTCCCAGTTTAGTCATTCCATAATAGCTAAGCGGATTGGGCGCTGCGATTTCATCATAAGGACCATTGGCACCATCAAATATAAAATCGGTCGAAAGGTGCACAAGCTGTATATTGTGTTCTTCACAAATCTTCAACAATGTTTTCACTGCTTCCACATTAAGCTGGTAAGCCATATCCTTTTCAGTTTCGCAGGTATCCACATTAGTCATTGCCGCCGTATGAATAATTGCGTCGGGCTGAAAACGTACGATCACCTCTTTCACATTCTCAGGGTTAAGAATATCCATTTCAGCGTATTCATAGCCATCACTGACCGGAAAACGATTCATTCCCTTAGAGGTAGCTATTAACCTGAAGGACGCGCCAGCGCATAGGCGTTCAGTGATTTTCTGTCCTAAAAGGCCATTACTGCCAGTAACCAATATCGTTTTCATACTTGCTAATTTATCGATAAAAAAACTGTGGAAAAACTTTTTATTTATATACTAAATTTATATCGAAAAATCATAGCTTTGCGAACCGAATTGCGAATCCAAAAAGGTTATTAGCAATTTGATAATTTATAATTTTACCAAAAACAAATATGCCTAACATTGGAAAAATAGCGCAGATTATAGGACCGGTAGTTGACGTGAGTTTTGCGGACGATGCTCATTTACCTCAGATCTTCTCTGCCTTAGAGATTGAAAAAGAAAACGGTCAGAAGATCGTTTTAGAAGTTCAGCAGCATCTTGGTGAAGATCGTGTTCGCGCGATTGCGATGGACTCGACAGACGGTTTGGTGCGTGGTATGAGTGTCATAGACACAGGGTCACCTATTAAAATGCCTATTGGTGAGAAAATCAAAGGCCGTTTATTTAATGTTGTGGGTGAAGCTATCGACGGAATCAACAAAGTTGATAAAGAAGGCGGCAGATCTATCCACAATGCTCCTCCTCGTTTCGACGAATTATCGACAGAATCGGAAGTGCTTTACACAGGTATCAAAGTGATTGACTTATTAGAGCCTTATGTTAAAGGTGGAAAAATTGGTCTTTTCGGTGGTGCTGGTGTTGGTAAAACAGTATTGATCATGGAATTGGTAAACAACATTGCTAAGGCATATGCTGGTTTATCTGTATTCGCTGGTGTTGGTGAGCGCACACGTGAAGGTAATGACCTTTTACGTGAGTTTATCGAGTCTGGTGTAATCAACTATGCTGAAGAATTCCTTCATTCTATGGAAAAAGGCGGATGGGATTTAAGTAAAGTAGACGTAGAAAAATTAAAAGAATCTAAAGCTACATTGGTATTCGGACAAATGAACGAGCCTCCTGGTGCACGTGCACGTGTGGCTTTATCAGGATTAACTGTTGCTGAATATTTCCGTGATGGTGATGGTGAAGGCGCTGGTAAGGATATCCTTTTCTTCGTTGATAACATTTTCCGTTTCACACAAGCTGGTTCTGAGGTTTCAGCACTTTTAGGCCGTATGCCTTCAGCTGTAGGTTACCAACCAACTCTGGCAACAGAAATGGGATTAATGCAGGAACGTATTACTTCAACTAAAAGAGGTTCAATTACATCTGTTCAGGCTGTATATGTACCTGCGGATGATTTAACTGACCCTGCACCGGCAACAACATTTGCCCACTTAGATGCTACAACAGTATTGTCACGTAAAATTTCTGAGCTTGGTATTTATCCTGCAGTAGATCCACTGGATTCTACTTCACGTATCCTTTCTCCTGCAATCTTAGGTGATGAGCATTATAATACTGCACAACGTGTGAAAGAAATTTTACAACGTTATAAAGAACTGCAGGATATCATTGCAATCCTTGGTATGGACGAATTGTCTGAAGAAGATAAATTGGTTGTTCACCGTGCAAGACGTGTTCAGCGTTTCTTATCTCAGCCTTTCCATGTTGCAGAGCAATTTACAGGATTAAAAGGTGTATTGGTTGATATCAAAGAAACTATCAAAGCATTTAACATGATTATGGATGGCGAAGTTGATGAATACCCTGAAGCTGCATTTAACCTGGTAGGTGGTATTGAAGATGCAATTGAAAAAGGTAAGAAATTATTAGCTGAAGCTAACGCCTAATAGCGTAATACTGAATATATGACATTAGAAATATTAACACCAGATAAAAAAATCTTTGAAGGCGACGTAACAGCAGTTACTGTACCCGGTACAATGGGATCTTTTCAGATATTGACAGACCATGCACCGATTATTTCAACTCTGGAAGATGGACCAGTAATTATTAAAACTAAAGGCAGCGTAGAAACCTTTGTAATTAAAGGCGGCGTTGTAGAAGTTCTTAAAAACAAAATTATTGTTCTAGCCGAAGGTGTAGCCTAATATTTGATCATACTCATACACAAGCTCTTTGAGAACCTCAAAGGGCTTTTTTTATGGCCTGCTGCAACCTAAATTTATAAGTTTAAACCTCTTTTATTTAGCTCGGCAGCCTTGGTTCCATCTATGCAGGATTTGATTATTTTTTAAGTTCCACTCCTGTTTTAAGCATTTTAAGCAGAATTCTACTCACATTACAATGCAAGCATAACATCTATACCGAATACCGATATCATATTTGGTCTACAGAATGAAGTGTATTATATCTAATAATAATAATAAATAAGAATATAATTCTGACTTTCATATAAATACCAATACTATATTTTTTTTGAAATTATTTTCATCAAGCTATTGATAGTATAGATAGCAACAACTAAATTGGATTTATATAAAGAAAGCAAAAAAGACTAGAAAATGTATAGTTCAATCATCGCCAGAATTAATGTCATTATTAACCTCATTATTCTACTGATTCTTCAGAAGGACATGGCGCTGTAAATGAAATTTTAACTCACAAAATATCTAAAAGCGCCTCCCAAAGAGGCGCTTTTTTTAATGAAATTTAAACACAACTGAAATTAACCAAAATGGAATACTACGATTCAAATACAGTCCTTTATTTAAATGGAGAGTTTATAAAGGCAGCTGAAGCCAAAACAGATTTGTATGGTCAGTCTCTACATTATGGATATGCAGTTTTTGAAGGCATCAGAGCCTACAACACACATAATGGAACCCGGGTATTTAAAGCCAAAGAGCATTACGACCGGCTTCAGCGTTCGGCCGAACTGATGCACATCCCCTTCCCCTTCGATAAGGATGAACTGATTAAGCAGACCTATAAATTACTTGAACAAAACAATTTAAAAGATGCGTATATACGTCCATTGGTTTATTGCGCGCCTAATATGTCACTTGTGCCCGCAACTGAGGTTTCTATATTGATCTGTGCCTGGGACTGGGCAGCTTACCTGGGAAATTCTTTGCAGAAAGTATGTATCTCCAGCTACCAGCGGCCAAATCCTAAATCCACACATGTAGAAGCTAAAGCAAGCGGACATTATGTAAACTCTATATTGGCAACAGCAGAGGCAAAAAGTAAAGGTTTTGATGAAGCTATTTTACTGGATATGAACAATAACATTGCCGAAGCATCGGGCGCGAATGTCTTTATTGAAAAGAAAGGTAAGTTATATACACCGCCCCTCGGCTGTATATTACCAGGAATTACCAGAGCCACAGTAATTCAATTGTGCAAAACCCTGGATATCGAATGTATTGAGAAAAACCTGTCTACCGAAGATCTTCTCGGAGCCGACAGTGCCTTTCTATGCGGAACAGCTGCAGAAATTGCAGGTATCGCTTCAGTAGATGAAGTGACCTTCCCTACAGCATGGACAGACAGCTTAGGGGCAACCCTACAACGTACCTATAAAGCATTGGTACTTGAAAAACAGAATTACGAAGTTATCATATAAGAAGTTTATCGTATAATAAGAACAACCATACTAAATTATTAAGAGCAAAAAAAATGTCAGAATTACCAGAATTAAATCGCTACAGCAAAACGTTTACGCAAGACCCTACCCAGCCTGGTGCACAGGCAATGTTATACGGAATCGGTCTGACTACAGAAGATATGAGCAAAGCCCAGGTGGGTATTGCAAGTATGGGTTACGATGGAAATACCTGCAACATGCACTTAAATGGCCTGGCACAAATAGTCAAAGAAGGCGTCTGGAAAAATGATATGGTGGGACTGACATTTGGTACAATTGGCGTAAGTGATGGAATGTCTAACGGCACCGATGGTATGCGTTATTCATTGGTATCAAGAGACGTAATTGCCGATTCTATTGAGACTATTTGTGGTGGACAGTATTACGATGGTTTGATCACAATCCCAGGATGTGATAAAAACATGCCAGGATCTATTATAGCGATGGGCCGCCTGAACAGACCTGCGATTATGGTCTATGGCGGTAGTATCCACTCTGGAAAATACAAAGGAAAATCACTGAATATGGTGTCTGCCTTTGAAGCTCTGGGCGAGAAATTAGCAGGAAACTTATCTGAAGAAGATTATCAGGGTATTATACGCCATACCTGCCCGGGTGCTGGTGCATGCGGCGGGATGTATACTGCGAATACCATGGCCTCAGCTATCGAAGCATTAGGAATGAGCCTTCCTTATAGCTCATCGTACCCTGCCTTAAGTGAAGAAAAGAAAAAAGAATGCCAGGATGCTGGTAAAGCAATCAGGGTATTGCTGGAAAGAAATATACTTCCTTCTGATATCATGACCGAAAAAGCATTTCACAATGCGATTGTAACGGTAATGGTTTTGGGTGGTTCTACTAATGCTGTACTCCACTTAATTGCTATGTCAAAATCTGTCGGACTGAACTTAACGCTGACAGACTTCCAGAACATAAGTGACAATACTCCGGTTTTGGGCGATCTTAAACCTAGTGGCCAGTACTTAATGGAAGATTTACACCATATAGGTGGAATCCCTGCGGTGCTGAAATATTTATTAAAGGTGGGCCTTCTGCATGGCGACTGCTTAACTGTTACCGGTAAAACCCTGGCCGAAAATGTAGCTGATGCTGTTGATCTTGATTTTGACGCACAGAAAGTTATTTTCCCTATAGAAAGTGCTTTGAAGAAAACAGGTCATCTCCAGATGTTATATGGTAACCTTGCCGAAAAAGGTTCCGTAGCTAAGATCAGCGGAAAAGAAGGAGAGAAATTTGAAGGTCCTGCACGTGTATTCCAGGGAGAAAAATCATTGATAGCAGGAATACAAAGTGGCAAAGTACATCCTGGTGATGTGGTTGTGATTATCCAGGTTGGGCCTAAAGGTGCCCCGGGAATGCCCGAAATGTTGAAACCTACATCGGCAATTATTGGTGCAGGATTAGGTAAGTCGGTCGCATTGATCACAGACGGCCGCTTCTCTGGCGGTACCCACGGCTTTGTTGTTGGCCATATTACTCCTGAAGCCTGGGATGGAGGGACTATAGGATTGGTAAAGGATGATGACATCATTACCATTGATGCAGTTAATAATACGATACACTTAAATATATCTGACGAAGAGCTTGCTGCAAGAAAAGCCGAGTGGAAACAACTACCTCCACCCGTCAAAAGCGGCGTACTGTACAAGTATCTAAAACAAGTAAGTAATGCCAGTGAAGGTTGCGTTACCGATGCCTACACTGATTAATTAACCAGATATCTACCATAAAACTAAAACAATGGAAATAGCACAGGAAGACACAACCACCCTTTCAACGCCAAAAAAAACAACTACGGTTACGGGTTCGGTTGCGCTATTGGAAGGATTAATCGCTGAAGGCACGGAAACCATCTTTGGTTACCCGGGTGGCGCAATCATGCCAATATATGATGCAATTTATGATTATAAAGAAAAACTAAACCATATTCTGGTACGGCATGAACAGGGGGCAACGCACGCTGCCCAGGGCTTCGCACGTACCTCAGGAAAAGTGGGTGTAGTTTTCGCTACCAGCGGTCCTGGTGCAACAAACCTGGTTACCGGCCTGGCCGATGCACAGATTGACAGCACACCTATGGTTTGTATCACCGGACAAGTTTTTGCCCATTTATTAGGCACGGATGCTTTCCAGGAAACGGATGTGATCAATATTACAACGCCAGTAACGAAATGGAATTACCAGGTAACTGATGCGAATGAAATACCCGATGTATTAGCCAAAGCATTTTATATTGCACGCAGCGGCAGGCCAGGACCGGTATTAATTGATATCACAAAAAATGCACAGTTGCAGTTGTTTGAATATAGCGGCTATACGCCATGCAACCATGTACGCAGTTACCGCCCTAAACCAATTATCAGGCATGAATATATTGAGCAGGCCGCAGCATTGATCAATGGTGCAAAAAAACCTTTTATCCTTTTCGGACAGGGTGTTTTATTGGGCAAAGCTGAGCAGGAGTTTAAAACATTTGTAGAGAAAACAGGTATTCCTGCTGCCTGGACAATCTTAGGCGCTGGTGCTATTCCTACTGATCACCCTCTTAACGTGGGTATGCTGGGTATGCACGGTAACTACGGACCGAATGTCCAGACTAATCAATGTGATGTTCTGATTGCTATAGGTATGCGTTTTGACGACAGGGTAACCGGCCGACTGGATAAATATGCAAAGCAGGCAAAAATCATTCACATGGATATAGATCCTGCAGAAATTGATAAGAATGTAAAAGCTGACGTTCCTGTTTGGGGAGATTGTAAAGATACTTTACGGTTATTAACAAAGCTGGTTGACGAGAAAGTGCATGAAGAGTGGCATAATGAATTCAAGGCTTTTGAAAAAACAGAACTTGAAGAGCTCATCCATAAAGAACTTAATCCGGAAACAGGAGAATTGACTATGGGCGAGGTAATCAACCAACTCAATATCTTAACAAAAGGCAATGCCGTTATTGTGAGTGACGTAGGTCAGCATCAAATGATAGCATGTCGCTATGGAAAATTAAATGATACACGCCTGAGTGTAACCAGCGGTGGCTTAGGCACAATGGGCTTTGGCCTGCCTGCAGCAATAGGTGCTAAATTTGGCGCACCAGACCGTACTGTTGTCGCCGTGATCGGCGACGGCGGCTTCCAGATGACGTTACAGGAACTGGGTACGATTATGCAGTTTGGTGTGGATGTTAAAATCCTTATCCTGAACAACCAATTCCTGGGCATGGTTCGCCAGTGGCAGCAGTTATTTAATGACAGGCGTTATTCTTTTGTCGATATCACGAGTCCTGATTTTGTAAAACTGGCAGATGCGTACCATATTCCAGGTAAAAAAATATCTGAACGTGAGGATCTAGCTTCTTCACTGGAAGAAATGCTAAACTGCAAAGGGTCATTCCTGCTGGAAGTAATGGTAAGTAAAGAACATAATGTATTCCCTATGGTTCCTCAGGGCTGTAGTGTTAGTGAAATCAGATTAAAATAATAAATGACCATGAGCAATTCCCAGGATATAGACTTAGCAGCTGCTAAACAGGAATTTACTTTCACAGTATATACAGAAAATCAAATCGGTATTCTAAACCGTATCGCCATTATATTTTCAAGAAGAAAGATCAATATTGAAAGCCTTAATGTATCTCCGTCGGAGATTGAACATATCCACCGTTTCAATATCCTGATTACAGAAACTGAAGAGGTGGTAAGTAAATTAGCCAGACAAATTGAAAAACAGGTTGAAGTCCTTAAAGTATACTATAATACTAATGATGATATTATCTGGCAGGAAATGGCTTTATACAAAGTCCCGACAGATACTATAGCAGAGAAGGTATTGGTAGAAAGATTACTCCGCGAATATGGTGCGAGAGTATGTGTAATCCGTAAAGATTATACTGTATTTGAAACCACAGGTCACCGTCAGGAAACAGACAAACTGATCGAAGTACTCCAACCCTACGGGCTGATTGAATTTGTACGCAGCGCAAGGGTAGCAATTATTAAAGACAGTGAAGGGTTCAACAGGAAACTAAGAGAATTTGAAAAACTTGAACCAGGCCAGGATGTGATTGAAAATGAATATCTGGACCGCAAAAAGGATGTGTTTACCATGTAAACTGCCTGAACTTATAAGAACAAACTGATAAAAATAAATAATAACGAACCCTAATAATCAAAAAACAATAAAAACGATGTCAAACTATTTTAACACATTACCTCTTAGAGAGAAATTAAACCAATTGGGTGTCTGCGATTTCATGGACAGTTCTGAATTCCTGGATGGAGTAAATGCCTTAAAAGGAAAAAAGCTGGTAATTGTAGGTTGCGGAGCTCAAGGCCTTAATCAGGGTTTAAATTTAAGAGATAGTGGTTTAAATGTATCTTATACTTTGCGCAAGGAAGCTATTGAAGGTAAAAGAGATTCATGGAAAAATGCTACTGATAATAACTTTGTTGTTGGTACTTACGAAGAGTTGATCCCTGACGCAGATGTAGTGATCAACCTTACTCCTGATAAACAGCACACGGCAGTAGTAAATGCAATTATGCCTTTAATGAAAAAAGGTGCCACTTTATTATACTCACATGGCTTCAATATCGTAGAAGAAGGAATGCAGGTACGTAAAGATATTACTGTAATCATGGTAGCACCAAAATGTCCTGGAAGTGAAGTGAGAGCAGAATATGTACGTGGTTTCGGTGTGCCAACATTAATAGCTGTACACCCTGAAAATGATCCTGAAGGAAAAGGGTTGGTACAGGCCAAAGCGTATTGCGTTGGAACTGGCGGACATAAAGCGGGCGTCCTTAAGTCTTCTTTTGTTGCTGAAGTAAAATCAGATTTAATGGGCGAGCAAACCATACTTTGTGGTTTACTGCAAACAGGCTCTATTTTATCTTTTGATAAGATGATCGAAAAAGGAATTGATGCAGGCTATGCTTCTAAGCTCGTTCAATATGGCGTTGAAGTAATTACTGAAGCCCTGAAACAAGGTGGAATTACAGCAATGATGGACAGACTGAGTAATGTAGCTAAAATCAAAGCTTTTGAAATTTCTGAAGAATTGAAAACTATCATGCGCCCATTGTTCCAGAAGCACCAGGATGATATTATGAGCGGTGAATTCAGTCGCATCATGATGGAAGACTGGGCTGCCGGCGATAAAAACTTATTGGCATGGCGCGCTGCTACAGGCGAAACAGCATTTGAAAAAACTCCTGCAGGAAATGTAAAAATCGGCGAACAGGAATACTTTGATAACGCACTGTTAATGGTTGCTTTTATCAGAGCTGGTGTTGAGCTGGCATTTGAAACTATGGTAGAAGCAGGAATTAAACCTGAATCTGCTTATTATGAATCATTGCACGAAACACCATTGATAGCCAATACGATTGCCCGTAAAAAATTGTTTGAAATGAACAGGGTAATTTCTGACACAGCAGAATACGGATGCTACTTATTTGATCATGCCTGTAAACCACTGCTGGCAGATTTTATGACTAAAGTAGAAACTGACCTGATCGGTAAAAACTTTAATGAAGGTAAAGATGGTTCAGTAGATAACAGGGCGCTGATTGCAGTAAATGAAGTGATCCGCTCTCATGAGGTTGAAGTTGTAGGAGCTGAGCTGAGAAAAGCAATGACCGCAATGAAATCTATTAAAACAGTATAAGCAAATCATAAACCCTCTCAGGCGATTACACCTGGGAGGATTATAAAACACCAAAAAAATGTCAAAAACATTAGTAGAAAAAATTTGGGATGCACATGTCGTAAAAAGCGAACCTGGATTTCCCGATATTTTATATATTGATACTCATTTAATCCATGAGGTAACCTCACCGCAAGCCTTCGATGGTTTACGTAAAAGAGGATTACCCGTTTTACGTCCGCAACAAACTGTTGCTACTGCTGACCATAATGTACCTACTATTGATCAGCTGCTGCCGATCAAAGAAGAACTTTCCCGCTACCAGGTGGATATGCTCACCAAGAACTGTGCAGAATTCGGTATAGAACTGTACGGCCTGGGGCACCCTTTCCAGGGAATCGTCCATGTGATAGGCCCTGAGTTGGGTATTACCCTACCGGGCAAAACAATGGTTTGCGGGGATAGCCATACCTCTACACACGGAGCTTTTGGTGCTATTGCTTTCGGTATTGGCACCTCACAAGTGGAACAGGTATTTGCTACACAATGCCTGTTGCTCCAAAAACCTAAGACCATGAAAATTGAGGTCAATGGAACTTTAGGAAAAGGTGTTGGCGCCAAAGACATCATATTATATATCATCTCTAAAATATCTGCTGCCGGTGGTACGGGTTATTTTATTGAATATGCAGGTTCTGCAATTGAAGCTTTGAGTATGGAAGCAAGAATGACGATTTGCAACATGAGCATCGAAATGGGTGCGCGTGGCGGATTAATTGCTCCTGATCAGACTACTTTCGATTATATCAAAGGCAGAGAATTTGCACCTGCAGGTGCAGAATGGGATAAAGCATTGGCTAAATGGAAAACTTTATACAGTGATGCTGATGCGAAATTTGATAGTGTTCTTACTTTTGAAGCTGAAGATATCGCCCCAATGATCACCTATGGTACAAATCCGGGCATGGGCATGGGCATCAAAGAAAATATTCCGTCTGCTACCTCTCAGCCAGATAAAGAGCAGTTGTCTTACCAGAAAGCGCTGGACTATATGGGATTTGATGACGATTCGTCATTAATAGGAAAACCGGTAGATTACGTGTTTATCGGCAGCTGTACCAACTCGCGCATTGAAGACTTGCGTGAAGTGGCTAAGTTTGTAAAGAATAAACAAAAAGCAGAAAATGTAATGGTCTGGATTGTGCCTGGTTCTAAACAGGTAGAGCAACAGGCCAAAAATGAGGGGCTTGATAAAATATTTGAACAAGCAGGATTTCAGCTTCGCGAACCGGGTTGCAGCGCCTGCCTGGGAATGAACGAAGATAAAATTCCTGCCGGCAAGTATTGTGTATCTACCTCGAACAGGAATTTTGAAGGTCGCCAGGGGCCAAATGCAAGAACCTTATTGGTAAGTCCCTTAACTGCCGCTGCTGCTGCTGTTACAGGAAGAATTACTGACGTGAGAGATATGCTTGTTGAAGCATAACAACAAATAGTACTGATGAAACTATCATAAGCATACTGCTTATAAACAGCAATGAATATGCTTATGATAGCTTCATAACTTTTAAATAACAAATATATTCTAATGAAAAAATTTGTAAGATTAACATCGGCCGTTGTGCCATTAAATATAGAAAACATTGATACCGACCAGATTATTCCGGCGAGGTTTTTAAAGGCAACTACCCGCGAAGGTTTTGGCGAAAACTTATTCCGCGACTGGCGCTATAATGGAGATAATACGCTTAAAGCTGATTTTGTATTGAATAATCCGGCTTATAGTGGTAAAATTCTGGTAGCAGGGAAAAACTTCGGTTGTGGCAGTAGCCGCGAGCATGCTGCCTGGGCCATTCAGGATGCAGGATTTGACGCGGTAATCAGCAGTTTCTTTGCCGATATTTTTAAAGGAAATGCATTAAACAATGGTCTGCTACCTATTCAGGTTAGCGATGAATTTTTATCCGCCATCTTCATTGCTGTAGGCGAAAACCACCACGCACAGCTTGATGTTGATCTGGAAAACCAAACGGTAACGATTGTGGATACGGGCGCACAAATTTATTTTGAGATTAATGCCTACAAGAAATCCTGCTTAATTAATGGTTATGACGATATCGATTTCATATTAAACCAAAAAGATTTAATAGAAGAATTCGAAAAAGCACAATAATGTCTAAAGCCGTCGTCCATATCACAGGCCTGTCCTTAAAGTACCACCATAAGATGGTGCTTCAGGATTTAAGCTGGACCATAAACCGTCAGGAAAACTGGCTGTTGCACGGACCAAGCGGCAGCGGTAAAACATCGTTAGCCAAAGCTATTGCTGGTCTTGTTCATACTCAAGGCAATATTGAAATTAATTTTGATGAGCAGAATACACAGCCTGCTGTGGCACATTATGTAGCAAACTGGTACCAGTTTACAGATTTAGAAGGGCAGTCAAATTTCTACTATAAGCAGCGTTACAATAAGCAGGCTACGGAAACTACCGCTACAGTCAGAGCAGAGCTGGAAAGCTATGGTAAAAAACACCAGCTTCAGTTCATTGAAGTTAAGAAGCTGCTGGCTGCACTAGGATTTTCAGATCTGATAGATTCTACCCTGATCCAGTTATCAAGCGGGGAACATAAAAAACTACAATTGGTTAAAGCCTTATGGTATAAACCCCAGTTATTGATATTGGATCAGCCCTACAATGGATTGGACAAACTTTCCCGCCACAACCTCAATTTGTTGCTTGAAGAGATTACCGGACATGGAACTTCTTTAATTTTGATTAGTAATGAAAGAGAAATACCTTCATCTATCCATCACTTTGCAGAAATCAAAGACGGTAAACTGGTGGAAACTCCAGCTCAGGAAGATCAATATGGATTGGCTGAAGAATTGATCAAGACTGTTCCTTCATTTCTAAATGAATCTCCACTGTCTACTGCCGAAAGCATCATCAAAAT
>JAATFQ010000081.1 GCA_015655115.1 Sphingobacteriales bacterium | reverse complement strand
TTCCAAATTGTTCCTGCACTCTGATCTGCAGCATTCAATGCGTCAGCTTCATATTGCGGGTAATTAACATTCGTCAGTTCATCACTGTACAAACTGTTCAGATAAGTTATGCTACCTCCATATGCCGATCCTGTTGTATACATTCCTATAACAGCAGATTGAACAGTAATAGAGTCAGAGAATACGGCTGTAGGTGTAAGAGCATTTTTTTTCGGGCCTATTTCAATCAGCTTTTCACAGCTGCTAAAGAAAAACAGGGCAACAACAGCTAAAGTAAATGCCACACTGCTGCTTGATTTTATTTTAAGATTGGTTGTCTTTTTCATGGCATGTTAAAATGAAGCTTGTAAACCTAATGTGTATAATTTCAATGGTGGGATATTCTTTCCCTGCGTTTCCGGATCGAAACCTTTATAGTTAGTTATTGTCCATACATTTTGTCCTCTTAAATAAATATTTAAGTTTTTGGCACCTATATATTTAGAAGAAGATGCCGGCAATTTGTAAGACAAAGAGATATTTTTTAACCTGATGAAAGAGGCATCACTTACCGTCGCATCTGATAATTTAAAATAATTATTGTAAGCCTGAGAGGCGGCTGAACTGGCCAGTGTACTGTAGGTAAGATTATAATCTAAAATATCTGTGGGCAGATTATAGTTTTGTCCAGGTGCAGGATAACCAATCGTATTCAGATAGTTGTTCATATTATAAGCCTTTTGCTTTACAAACTGGAATAGGAAATCAAGCTGGAACTCATCGAACGAGAAGCTATTGCTGAATCCGCCATAAAAGTTTGGATCTTTAGTGCCCAGCACATCAAAATCCCCTTTATTATTCGCCGCTAATCCAGCACTGATCCTGCCGTCACCATTAAGGTCCTTAACCGTAGGAAGTCCATTAACCAGCCCCGTATACTGATAGCCCGATAATAGATTGAGCGACTGGCCAATCACATACCCTTGTGAAAAATAACCGCTTGAATAGTAAGCAGCATCCAAGCCCGGGTAGGCAAGCAGTTTATTTCTTGCACTGGTCAGGTTCGCCGAAGACCGCCAGGTAAAACGTTTGGTTTTAATATTCAGCGTATTCAACTCCACCTCAAAACCTTTATTCTGTATCAATGTACCCGGTAAATTACCTGTATAGCCTTCAAATCCTGCCTGTGATGCGATAGGGACATTGTAAACCAATAAATTACTAGTACGGTTTCTAAAATAACTTGCGCTGATTAAAATCCTGTCTTTCACTAAACCGAGATCTACCGAAATATTAAATTTTTTAGTTACCTCCCAGGAATAATTGCTGTTATTAGCAATACTGGATGGCGACAGTCCGGTTTGACCATTGTAAGGACTAAAACCACTTTGGTAAACCTGTGTATAGCCATAATCATTAATCTGGTCATTGCCAATACTACCATAACTTGCCCTCAGCTTCCCAAAAGTCAGCCAGTTCATTCGGTCTTTTATGAAATTTTCTTCCGAAAAGATCCAGGCAGTACCGATGCTTCCGAAATTTCCGAAACGATTATTGGGCGAAAAACGGGAAGAGCCGTCTCTCCTGTAACTTCCGCTGAGCAAATATTTACCATTCCAGTTATAGTTTAACCTTCCAAACATGGAAACATATTTGGTGACAATGAAGCCATTAGAGGTAATTTGTGGTGTTATGCTTCCTAAGTCATTATATAAAGCGTCTTTCGCAAAAGATCCCAAAAGAAAAAGATTCTGATCATAGTGTGCATTTTGATAAGTACCACCTAACAAGGCATCGAGTTTGCCTTTTCCCAATGTAACACTATAGTTGAATTGCGGCTCCACATCAACCAGCTCATTGGTCGTGTTAATAAATGTAACAGATCCCTGGGCAGAGGCAGCACTGGCAGGGTTCTGCGCAGCAATCAGAGAAGCGGTTGTTTGGTTGAGTCCTATCCGGTTATATCCTAAATCTGTTTTAAAATTCAGACCTGGTAATAGGTTATAAGTTAAAGTAGCATTTGCTAACAGACTGTTAGTTTTCGTAGAATAAATGTTCTGCAACGCCGCTGCCGGGTTAGTGTACCCGGTGTACCATGCCAGTGTGCCATTTGAATTATAGAGCGGTAAATTCGGCGGCAGGGTATATATCTGGCTAATATTCAGCGGAACAATACTATTGTTATCTTTTGTAAAACTTACGGAAGTATTGATGGCAAATTTCTTGTCTGCCGTCTGATGCTGCAGATTATATCCGACCTTCGTTCTATTGTCGGCCGAATTGCCTGGCATAATTGTTCCTTCATGCCTTGTATTTGCACTGATTAAAAATTGAGTGAGTTCATTCCCACCCGACACCGAGGCCGTAGCATTGGTAAAGTGCCCTGTATTACCGAATAATATCTTTTGAAAATCATTATCACTTCCAGTATTAAATAACGTAAGATCTGCAGCATTAGCGGTAGTCGGCGTTATTCCATCATTTGCAAATGCCTGGCGCCGTATAGCTAAATACTGATCAGCATTAAGCATCGGCAGCGTATGACTAATTTCGCTTATGCCGCTGTAAACATCAACATCGAATTTAGTTTTCCCAGCTTTTCCTTTTTTGGTAGTAATTACAACCACACCGTTTGCCGCCCTGGAACCATATATTGCGGTGGCATCGGCATCCTTAAGTATAGTTATACTTTCAATATCATTTGGCGAAAGTGTATTTAATGGACTTAATCCCACACCTCCGACAAGAGGAGGAGCACTTGTTACGGCACCTGCTGTTATTTCAATAGGCTTTCCACCAAAAGGCACACCATCAATAATGTATAAGGGCGACAATCCTGCACTGATCGTGTTCTGCCCCTGGATAACAATTTTGAAGTTAGAACCCGAGATACCACTTCCCTCTATCACCTGGACGCCTGCAGCTCTTCCCTGCAGCGCTAAAATGGGGTTTGAAACAGGCTGTCTTTCTATGTCCTCCGCCTTGATAGTAGCCATAGAGCCAGTGGTAAGTCGTTTAGTGGTAGTTCCATAACCAATAACCTGAACATCATCCAGCTTTGCATTACTCGGATTTAACCTGATATTTCCCATTTCACTTTTCACCTTAACATCAATCGGATTATAGCCAATGAAAGAAATCATCAATACAGAATTTTCATCCAGGCCGGTAAGATAAAACTCCCCTTTGGCATCGGTTACAGTTGATTTATTACTCCCTTTTACTTTCACATTTGCACCTGTGAGCGGATTGCCGTCAGCATCTACCACCCTGCCCCTGGCATCAATTTGCTGAAACCGTGCTACAAGGCTCTCCAAAAAAGAGCTTTCCTGATTTTTCTTAATGATAATCGTCTTATCCCGGATCTCGAAATTCAGCGGCAGGTTTTTAAGTGCAGCCTGCATCACTTCATCAATAGAGGCATTTGTAACCCCTACCGAAATTTGTTTATTGTCGCGGACAGTCCTGCTGTCGTAATAAAAATCATAGCCACTTTGTTTCCTTATTTCTTTCAGGACGTTCTGAAGAGTCGTCTTCTGAAGGTTTAAAGTAATCCGCTGGCCAAATGTCGCTGCACTGACCTGCATTAAGGAAGCAATAAGTATGACGGTGGTTAATCGCATAACTAGCCATAGTTTACGGTATAACGGAAGCGTTATACCCGGTTTATTGGTATAAATTCTATACATTTACGTTTAGTTTGGTTCATGCAGTCTGCCAGCGTCCTGAGAAAATGTCGGCATCCTGCGGTAAAACAGTTGATAATAATTGATTGTCCAGACACAGACCAGAACTGCTTCAGTTCTGGTTTGCTTGTTATATCCTAGCTTTGTTGTCGTAGTGTTCTTGTCATCTCCATTAGTTTGAGTTCAATATTCCAGTTAATTAAATGCAATAGGCAATAGTATATCATCTTCATAGGTCTCATTGGCTAACATAAACTTTCCTCCCCTCAATCTTAAATTTAACTTGGCCCGAAGCCTCGATAATGCCCAGGATAGAAGAAAGCTGCTTATCTCTGGAAATTATGCCTACAGAACGGATGTCATCGGAAACGTCGTCGCTATAAACCACGTCTACATTGTACCAGCGTGCAATTTTACGCATCACCGTACGGAGCTCTAAATTATCGAGACTAAAGTCACCGTCTTTCCAGTCTGTTACGCCCTCCAGATCTGCTTCACTCAAATTGATCTCAGTCCGGCTGGTCTGACCTTGCTGTCCAGGTTTCAAAATCCGTACGTTATTCCCGGCAACTAACCTGACAGACCCTTTCAGCAGGGTGGTCGTTGTCACAGGTTCATCTGTGTAGGCGTTTACATTGAAATGAGTGCCAAGAACTTCAATTTGCTGCTTGCTGGTCTCTACTATAAACGGATGTTTTTTATCCTCAAAAATCTCAAAATAGGCTTCTCCGTTGAGACGAACAGTTCGTAAACCATTTTTTAAAAGTGACGGGGAGTAAGTCAGACTGGAAGCTGCATTCAGCCAGACTTTTGATTGATCTGGCAAGATTAAAACATAGGTCTCGCCTTTAGCAGTGGTTAAAGAGTTGGAAGAGCCCTCCTTCCCGTTTGGGATTTCCGTAGCTTTCATGTTATAGATAACATAACCTTCGGCGGTTTTGGTTACCGTAAAACCCTCCTCTTTCGCAATTTCGCCATTTACAGCGTCTGATAAGCTGATGGCCTTGCCATTGGCAAGTTTAAGTGTAGCTCCTATTTTGCCCGGCGCCACGTCCTGTGCAATTAAACGGCCGCCATTACCAGTAGTTTGCTTTTTAGTATTAAAAAAGTACAGACCTGTTACGATCAATGCAACCGAAGCCACAGCTGCCACAAGCTGAGGCCATAGCTTATAAACCGCTGTCTTGCTACGCGAATGTTCTTTTTCAAAAGGAAATGCTTTGTCAAGAATTTCCATATCTCTTAAGTATGCCCGGGCATTATCAAAAGGTGCAGCTTTACTTGTATAATCTTCATACCAACGCTCAAGAAGTTGTATTTCTCCGGCACTAATAGTGCCGTCCTTTAATTTCCTGAGCAGTTGCTTACCTGTTTGCTTTTCCATGTTAGTTTGACAATGATTGATCAGATCACAATTATATCCTCAAGGAAGCTATTCTTTCCCCATATAAAACGTAAGACAGCAAGACAGGATCCAGGGGGACAACGAATTTCAAAAAAAGGCACGACAAACTTAATTGAAGCTAAAAAAACCTTTAAAACCCAGATATCAGCATTTATCAGCAAAAGAAAGTGAAAAATAAATGCAGCTTTATTTTTAAACGTAAGATTTTGATAGCTCTCTGTACTTGCTTTTTTACAGATTGATCTGAAATATTCAATAATTCGGCAATTTGCTTGTAAGAAAGGTGTTGATTTCTGCTTAATTCAAACACTTCACGCATTTTTTCCGGTAACAAAGCGATCTCTCGCTGCAAAATATCACTTAATTCCTTTTCTCTTACTTTATCATCGGTACTGGAATGTCCCTGCTCGAGAAAGGCATCTATAGAGTCGGTATATTTGCTGACCACTTTTTGGTGCGCAATAAAATTCAGAATACGGTTGCGAATAGATCCATACAGGTAATTATCGACTGAGGCAGGTACAACAAGCGTTTCTCTCTTCGTCCAGATCGTTGCAAAAACCTCCTGCACCATATCCCGGGCCTCATCATGATCTCTTAATGAGCGGTTTGCATGAAAATAAAGGGCTGCCTTGTAACGGTTATACAATTCAGAAAAGGCAGGCTCATTTCCTCTCTTTAGGAGGACTAAAAGTTCCAGATCAGAAAAGTTAGAATAATCAGTCATTTTTTATGCAGTCCCCGCCAAGATTCTTTAAGTAATGCAATGTTAGCTAATATTTGGCATATTAATGGTATAGCTTCTACTTCCCTGTCCATCCTACATTCCGAAATTTCTCAGACTTATGTCCGTATGAAATGTTGGTCTATCAACTTATCAATCCTTAAAGCCATATACCGATCAGACCGGGAAAATAAATGAAGCATTTGAAGATCTGAAATATGAAGAACTATGGACTAACTCCTGCTGCACCGCTTATAGTCCATCACTTATGTATATAAGAGGTAATTTAATCTGTAACACGATCTTATTTTGATTCTACCCTGATGTATTAAAAAGATTTAATGATTATAATTGCAGAAACAGATGGTTATCTACAAATCTCTTTCAGATGCAGAATTGACAGGCTTGATCAAATCAGATGATAAAGATGCGTTTACAGAAATTTATAACCGTTTTCATCCGTTACTCTACCTTTATGCCTGTAAGATAACAAGAGATGACGATCTGGCGGAAGACTTGGTCCAGGAACTTTTCATCAGCATATGGGATAAGCGGCTATCCCTCAACGTCACTTCCTCCATATCGTCTTACTTCTATAGCGCTATCCGCTACAAATTCTTCGATTTGGTAGATAAGCAGAAAGTAAGGGCCGATTACCTGAATACGATGCAATTCCTTTTAGATGGACATTCATATGATACTGATAATTATATAGCAGAAAAAGAATTATCCGCCACGATTGAGAAAGCAGTGGCTGAGTTACCTGAGAAAATGAGAAAAATCTTTCTTTTAAGCAGAAAAAACAATCTAAGCAACAAAGAAATAGCAGTAGAACTGAATATTGCAGAAAAGACTGTAAAAAACCAGATTGGTATAGCCCTGAAATCAATTAAAGGACAAATTGGCCTGCATGCTTTTCTTTTTATGCTGATCCATTACTAGCATTAATCATTTTTTCATTTTTTTTCGGGACTTTTTTACCGGACAACCTACATGTAGTTGATTTAGTTAAATAAACTCCTTCAACGAGATGGCAAAATACGGCGCAAAACAATTGTTCAGGAAATATCAGCAAGGGGAAGCTACCGACGGGGAACGCTTACTGCTGGAACAGTTGTTTGAAAAAGATTTGAAGAACAGTGATCATACGGTAAGTCAACAGAGGATAACAAAAGCCCATCAAAGAACTAAACAGCACTTGATGCAGCACATCGGGTTACCTGACGTTACTAGCAAACCCAGGCAGCTTTGGCCCCGTTTTGCAGCAGCGGCATCGATATTATTATTCCTTTCTGTTAGCTCCTATTTTTTCCTGCACAAAGCCGCTCCTTCAGTACAATCTGTACAAAACAGGATCAATGATGTTGCTCCCGGAGACAATAAGGCTATCCTAACTTTAGCAAATGGAACAACTATCGCTTTAAATAAAGCTGGCATCGGACTTTTGGCGCAACAGGGAAATAATGCAATCAAAAAAACATTAAATGGTGAAATCATCTATTCGCAATCTGATCAACCTGAAAGTCAATATCCTTCACAGAACAATTACAACTCCATTGCTATCCCCAAAGGAGGAGAATATCAGGCATTAACCTTACCAGACGGAACACACGTATGGATCAATTCGGCTTCGACACTGCGGTATCCAACTTCTTTTACAGGTAATGAGCGAAAGGTTGAACTGGCCGGGGAAGCTTACTTTGAGGTGAAACATGATGCTGCTAAACCGTTCAGGGTGATGACCAAAAATCAGACAGTAGAAGTATTGGGTACACATTTCAATATTAATGCATACGCGGATGAACCCTCTGTCAAAACTACGCTGCTGCTAGGAAGGGTAAAAGTTACAGCCTCAGGCAATAACCAAACCCGAATATTGCAGCCAGGACAGCAGTCGGAATTGCTCCACAATTCGTTCAGCATTAGTCAGGTAGATACCGATCCTGTTGTTTCCTGGAAGAATGGACAGTTCATGTTTGCAGATGACGATATACAATCCATTATGCGCATCATTTCCAGATGGTATGATGTGGAGATCGTCTATAAAGGCAGTGTGCCCGATGATAGGTTCGGCGGAGGATTGTCAAGGTTTAAAAACGTATCGGAAGTGCTGAATACCCTGCAACTCACCGGAAAAGTACATTTCACAATTGAAGGTAGGAAAATAACCGTATCAAAATAACCATAACAAAACCCACATACATGAAGAAAACTTTACAAATCTAGACCTGAAAGCAATAGGGACAAAAAAGGCGTGAAAGTGTACCACCACCTCCACGCCAAAGTTTGAGCAAACCCTTACCCGTCAGACGACGGAAAAATTATTTGGCAATAAAATCCAGTTTAACCCAAACCATTACAAAAATATGAAAATATCTGATTTTCACATGGGAATATCACGCCCGTGTTTACCAAAAATGCTTTTACTAACAATGAAGATTACTACACTTCTTCTTTTTCTCGCCATCATGCAGGTCAGCGCCACAGGTTATACGCAAAATATAAGCTTATCGGAGACCAATGCACCTCTGAGTAAGCTCTTTAAAGAAATTCGTAAACAAAGCAATTACAATTTTTTATATACCAAGGACCTCCTGAAAAATGCAACACCTGTGAGCATTTCAGTAAATGCGGCAGCAATTAAAGATGTACTAAGCCAGATTTTTGCCGGGCAATCGCTTACCTATACCATTAGCAATAATACTATCGTAATCCAGGAAAAGGAGTTTCCTACTAACGAAAAGACCAAGGCTATCCTGATGATTATTAACGGGAAGATAACCGATGCAACTGGAAGACCGCTGCCAGGGGTAACAGTATACAATAAAACCAGTAAAAAGCGAACCGCTACTGCTGCAGATGGCACGTATAGCATAGCTGCTGTAAAAGGTGATCAGCTGACTTTCAGCTTCGTGGGCTTTAAAGGCAAAGAAGTGGCTGTGGGTGGAAAATCAACTATTAACATTACTATGGAGGAATCTACTTCTGCACTCGACCAGGTAGTTGTTGTGGGGTATGGCAGTACAGCCAGAAGGGACCTTACAGGGTCTGTTTCTACCATTGCCCTGAAGGATATTGCCGATATCCCTTTTAACACTATCGACAATGCGCTGGCAGGTAAAGCCACTGGTGTTCAGGTTACCAAAACTGACGGCAGCCCGGGAGGTGCAGTGCGGATCAGGATACGTGGATCCAGCTCACTATTGGGTGGCAATGATCCTTTATATGTTATTGATGGAGTCCCTGTGCAGGTACAGTCGAATTTTCTACAGCCCGGATACAGTATCGGTAGTCCGGTGGGCGACAATGTCATCAATCCTCTTCAGGGCAGTGCTTCCAATGCGGGACTATCTACTTCTTTTATCAACGGACTAAACAGTCTTGGTGGTTTGAATATCGACGATATAGAGTCGATCAGTATTCTTAAGGATGCTTCCTCAACGGCTATTTACGGCTCGAAAGCGGCCAATGGTGTGGTCATCATCAGCACAAAAAAAGGCCGCAAGGACATGAAACCCCAGGTCACTGCAAGCTATTATGCCACGGTAAATACACCTGTAAAGCCCGATTTACTCAATGCCGAACAATACCGCCAATTAATGACCGAGGCTGCGCAGAACGATTATGATGCACGGAAGGCTGCCGGATCCGTGATTCCAGCTAACTTAAATGCCATATTATTTAACCCATCTACTTTTTTCGGCTCATCTTCAACAGATTGGCTTAAAGAAGTAACAGAGAACACAGTATCCCATAATGCAGAACTTGCCGTACAAGGTGGCGGCAGCAAATCAAGATATTACAATTCAGTATCCTTTACTCAAATGCCAGGAGTGTTAAGCGCTACCGACTACCAGCGCGTTACTGGAAAATTAAATCTGGAAAATGAAATAGGCGATCATTTCAGAATGAATTCCAATATCGTTATGGGGTATACTGACCAGAATCTAGGCGTTGGCGGGTATGCTCAGGCATCAAGGGCAAGACCTGATTATGCGCCATTCGATAATGCCGGCAATTATACTGTAGATCCCTCGGGCGGACGTAATTTTCAAAATCCGCTCGCCTGGCTAACGGCCACCAACAATGCCAGAACCTTCAGCCTGATTGGCTCTTTAACGGGTGCCTATAGTATTACTAAGGATCTTGTATTCAAAAGTACTGTATCATTAAATATGCAAACCTATAATCAACGGACTTATAACCCCAGCTATCTGCAGGTCGGAAGTGTGGCCAACGATATTGCAGCTTCAGGAGGTATCGGCAGTAATGCCAATAGCCGGCTCGCGAATTGGTTCCTGGAAAATACGCTTAACTATAGCAAATCATTCAATCAGAAACATACAATTGATGTGCTGGCAGGTTATTCTTATGAAACGCGTAAAACCAGTTTTTTTAGCGCTACAGCAACAGGATATCCCAATGACAATGTGTTAAATAATTTATCCTCCGCGATTACACCTGTCCTGGTTCAGGGCGATGATCCGTCAAAACCACAAAGTTATTTGCTCTCATTTTATGTAAGGGCAAACTATGGCTACCTGGATAGATACCTGTTTACATTTACCGGCCGTTCAGACGGTTCCTCAAAGTTTGGCACCGATAACAAATTTGGCTACTTCCCTTCAGGAGCAATCGCCTGGCGAGTATCAGAAGAGAAATTCTTAAAAAATATAAGCTGGATCAATGACATCAAATTCAGGGGAAGTTATGGTCTAACTGGAAACCAGAACATCGGTGATCAAATGTACCGTACCTTATACAGTCCCTATTCTTATGGAGGAAGTAATGCCTTGATTCCTACGCAGCTTGGAAATCAACGTATCAAATGGGAAAGTACCCGACAGGCTGATGCCGGACTGGATATTTCACTATTTGACAGCCGCTTACAAATTACCGGCGATTATTACCATAAAAAAACAAGTGGTGCCCTGCTCTCCTTACCTATAGCCCCCAGCAGTTCTTTTGGCAGTTTGCTCAGCAATGCTGTTGGCATCAAGAATACTGGCTATGAGTTGAGCATTAGCGGAGATATTATCCGTTCTAAGGACTTTAAATGGAGTACTTCAGCAAATATTACCTGGAATAAATCGAAGGTTACCAAACTTAGCCCCGAAGCTAATCTGACACAAATCGGCGACCGGACAGGATTAGAACTTGGCAATACAACATTAATTGAAGGTATGCCTCTGGGATTGATTACCGGAGTTACAGTTACAGGAATTATCAAGAGCCAGGCAGAGCTGGATGCATATAAAAAAAGAATGGGCAGATATGCTTCCCGCTACCCTTACCTAAACTTGGGAGATCCGATATTTGCGCTGAATAATGAGAATTCTGCTACCGGAAGTTTAACAAACTATAATACCGTCATTGCCAGTGCTGCTCCTAAGTATTATGGTGGTTTCACCCAGGGTTTTACCTATAAAAAGTTAGATCTTCAATTGTATTTTACCTATTCGTATGGAGGGCAGCTAGTTTGGGGAGATCATATTTCTAGTACCCAATTCAATGGATATTCGAATGCAAATGTGTCAATGCTGGATCGCTATACTAATGATCATACTGCCGGTACCCAACCCAGATTATTGCTGAATGATGGGGTATATTATAAATCCAATCTGGATGTCTTCAGCTCCTCTTATCTTAAACTGCGTACCATCAGCTTCAGCTATCATTTTCCTAAAACGAGATGGATGGAAAAATCAGGCATCCTGGATCTGTCGGTATTTGCATCAGCATCGAATGTTTTCACGGTAACAAAATATCCGGGAACTGATCCGGAAACATCAAACGACCCTTATAGTGTAGCCGGGGGTTACCTGGATGTAAGTAATTATCCGGCAGTGAGAACCTTTAGTGCAGGAATCAAATCCAACTTTTAATGATGTCTATTAAATCTAATCAAATGCAATATTCTAATATAAAATTTCTGGTATTAATGTTGGCCACCTGCCTTTTTTCAAATGGATGTAAAAAGGAATTGAATGTATTACCTACTACATCGCAGGTAGATGGGAACATTATTGTCGACAGTAAAAGTGCAGCAACAGCACTTAATGGCGTTTACTACCGCTTTGCCAATTCGGGGACCGATTTTTTCGGTCGCCCCTCTACCGCTTGGGTAGATGTCAACGAAGTATTACCTTCCCAGTTAAGTGGCTTATGCGATTATACAGGAGGTGGCAGCGATATTACCGCTTTCACCTTCGATGCAAGAAGTGGTGTATCTGACCTTACCTGGAGCTATGCCTATTCACTGGTCAATGCCGCCAACGGGTTTTTAAAGAATCTTGATCCCGTAACCAGCCTGTCTGATGCTGCAAAAAAGCAATTGCAGGGAGAGGGCCGTTTTTTAAGGGCATTCGGGAATTCCGAATTGCTGCTGTATTTTGCGCAATACCATGATATGAACAGTGATTACGGTATTTTGCTGCGCAATGAGTTTGTCAATGCAGATAACATCGTACTCCCACGTGCTACTGTTGCAGAATCTTATACCTCTATTTTGGCAGATCTGGATTTCGCTATCGAAAACCTGCCTAATCTGAATACACAGATTTTTTACGCGAACAAGTGGGCAGCAAAGCTACTAAAGGCCAGGATATTAATTAATCGCGGTACCGCAACTGATTATCAGGAAGTGATTGCGCTAACAAAAGATATTATTAGCAATAGCCCCTTTGTACTTGAAGGAAATGTCAAGGATCTTTTTCTAACGAAAGCATTTACCAGCACCGAAGTGATGCTGGGCATACAGCCTTATCCTAATGCATCGTATAAATTCCCTACTTATCAGACTTATAGCTTTTATGCCGGAACATTACTCATGGAGAACATATTTGAGAATGACCCGCGTAACCAGTGGGTATATAAACAATATGAAGATCCTTATTACGGCTATGGCATGGTAGATGCCCTCACCAAATTTTATACAGGAGACCCAAGCCCGGATAATGCAGTGCAGTCGCCAAATACAGAGTATAGCTATGCATTTCGTCTTACGGAAGCCTATCTCCTTCAGGCCGAAGCACTGACACTTTCTAATGGAGATCTTTCATCGGCCAAGTCTTTATTGAAAACAATATTGTCACATGCCGGGGTAACATATTTCTCTGTGGTCGATCAGGCCGGCTCAGCAGCCGCCCTGCAGGAACTTATTGTGAAGGAGGAGATGCGAAGTTTTGTCACCGAGAATGGTGCCGACTGGTTCGCCTTACGCAGGCTGCCTTTCGCTAGTATACAAAGGATCCGTCCAGAAATTAAGTCGGCCGACCAATTAATCCTGCCTATACCCTATAATGAAATTATAGCTAACAATAAAATTATTCAAAACCCTGGATATTAATCAGTCATGAAATCATTACTCAAAATCGGATTTAGTTTATTGCTGTTCATCAGCCAGAATTCTTTCTCTCAGTCGGGCACGCTTAATTTCGTACTCAATGGCAAAACAGGAGATTTATCCTCTTCAAATAAAGCATATTTATCCTACGTAAAACCAGACGGTTTCTCGGCAGATTCCGCAGTAATCACAAATGGGG
>JAATFQ010000225.1 GCA_015655115.1 Sphingobacteriales bacterium | reverse complement strand
TTTAAAATAAAAACAGCCTCCCGGTGCAGCCAGTCGGCAGTCCAGTCTGGAGCAACATATGCACCGTGACCCCATATGGTGCCAACCTCCTGGCCGCCCATACTTTGCCAGATGTTCTGTCCGTCCTTTATTTCGGCTTCAGTAAAAATCGTTTTGTTATCAGCAGAGATAACCCTGCCTGGTACTGGCGGGGCCTGCTGGTAAATCTCATAGCCGAAATACCCCAGCACGGCGAAGGAAATGCCCATTACCAGCGCAAAGGCGACCCATAGTTTTTTTTCTCTATTCACATTGATCTATTTAGAGTGTCTTTTTCTTTATTGTACAATCAGTTTACCTTTCATCATGGCTACGTGACCAGGGAAAGAGCATATAAAATCATATGTGCCTTTGTCCTTGATCTCAAATGTTATGGTGTCCGATTCGCCTCCGCTAATCAATTTGGTATGGGCAATAATACTTGCGATTTCCGATTTGGGAATATAGTCGGTGGCTTTAGCTTCTATTGCTTTTTGTGCAAAAGCGTTAATGTCGGTACCCTGCTTTAGCAGAACAAAATTATGGCCCATCACATTTTTGTCAAGCGTCCCAGTATGTTTAAATGTTAGGGTGATAGTTTTGTTTGCCAAAGCAGTCAACTCATTTTTATTGTATTGCATCTGGTCATTGCCTTCCAGCGTTAATACATTGCTAACTGTCCCTTGGGCTGGTGCCGCAGGCTGGCTTTCTATAGATTGGGTTGCTGCACTGTTTTTTGTCCCGTCTCCTCCGCAGGAGTCGAGTGTAAGCACAAAAACAAGGCCGAGTAAAGCGAGATTTAATGGTTTCTTCATTGTTGGTTATTTTAATGATAATTATTAGCTGTTAATTATCACCAAAGTTATAGCCACGACACAATGGTTTTTATGAGTGAAATCATAAGGGAACAAAACCGGAAAGAAAGGCAATAAAGACGGACATGTATCTTCAGTAATAACATTTGGCTTATTTGCACTATTCTCACTGCCTCCATTTATCACTAACTATATCCATCATCGACTAAATTAATCAGTGAAAAAATTTATCACTAACTACATTTATCATTTTTATCCTAAACAACATAGATCATCAACATTTTTAAGAAGCCTGAGTTTTTAATCATGACCTAAAGCAGTTATGTGCTCCAAACCAACAGTAGCCTGAATTTTATATAGGCTATTTTTTTATCTTTGCCGATGTGAATAGGCTACCCTCAGGATACAAATACAACGCAAGCGGCAAAAAAATAAAAACATCATACTTCTATATCTTGAGTATACTGTCCCTGTATCTTGCAGGCTGTCAACAAAAACACAATGCACATACTGCTTTTTATTATTGGAAAACAACGTTCCGTCTTGACCAACAACAAAAAGAATTATTAAACAAAACCAGCGATAATCGTTTATTTCTTCATTTTTTTGATGTTACATGGAATGAGCAGTTGCATGAGGCAATACCAAATGGTGTCATTGATATCCGTACTCCTATTCAGCAGCTCAAAGTTAGTCCTGTAGTTTATATAACTAATCAAACCTTCCAAAATATGAAGGTAAAAGATTCAGACAGCCTTGCATTTAAAGTAAATAAATTACTGAACCAGCTTGTAGCCGCACAGCATATCAATTATACGCTGGTACAAATCGACTGTGACTGGACGGTGGGCACCAGAGAGAAATATTTTAGCTTCCTAAAGGCTTTTAAAAGGTTCAACGGGAAGCAGCTTCAGGCAACCATTCGTCTCCACCAAATAAAATATCCCGAGCGTACGGGAGTACCACCAGTTGACAAAGGTTTACTCATGTTTTACAATATGGGCAAGATCTCTGCCGGTTTAAATGCCTCCAATTCAATCTATAACAAGGAAGACGCTGCGGCCTACACTGGTTCGCTGACCAACTATCGGCTGCCTCTTGATGTTGCGCTTCCCGCATTTTCATGGGCTATTCAAATCAGAGGCGCGGAGGTGGTGCAGCTTTATGGCAAGATCGGGCTTGCAGATCTGGCAGCCGCGCAGAATTTTGAACCTATAAACAAGGGTATAGGTAAAATTGCCGAAAATGTTTTTATATATAAATCAAGAAAAAGCTTTTATATTAAAGGCATCTATATCAAAAAGGACGACCTTTTTAAATTGGAAACTATGGATGCCGGGAGTATTAATCAGGCAGCAGCGCAACTTACACAGAAACTTAGTCCTCTTGAAAATAGAAATATTATCTACTATGAATTATCATCAATCAGTACCTCATCGCTTTATGAAAAAGATATCCGGAAAATTACTGCTCATTTTTAGTTTAGCACTGCTGAGCGCAGGAGGCATAGTATGGGCCTGTGGTGGTGGCGACTGGGATGATGGTGAGTATTCAAATTTTACCCCGGAGGCTTTTGTCGACCATCAATACTCTCCCTTCTTTTATACGAGCTGGCAAGCCTATTATGGAACTGATATTAATGACAATAGCAATACCCGCTATAATGAACAAGTAGTTAAAGAATGGGGAGATTACCTGGATCATAAAGTTAATAGTAAGGATCTGGCAGCTTTATTATTCACAGCGTCTCCTGGTGAGGTTGACTCATCGTACAGGTATTTTAAAGGCCAGATGCAACTGCTGCCAGCATATATACCTGATCTCAAATCTACTAGCCTCCCAAAGGCCAAGGTTGATGCTTTTTTTTCGTATTTAACCTTAGCTAAGCAATGCGAGAGTTTTGCCATATCCGACGTACAATATTCATGGGATGTTAAAACTACAGTGGTCAATCCTGCACCACAGTTGAAAACTAATTTAATGATAGCCTTCGATCACAGTAATGATCAATTCATTAAACAACGGCTATGGTTTCAATTGATCAGGTATTCTTATTTTGAGGAGCTGCCGGCACTTAACACAGATAGCAGTGCTGGCCCAGATCATAGTGGTCTAGTAACCCTATTTAATAAATATGAGTCGGCATTTCCGAAAAACAGCATTTATTACAGAGCACTGGGTTATCTGGCAGGACATTATTACAAAAGAAAGGATTATGCACAGGCAAATTATATATATAGCCTCTGCTACAATTATTCCTCAGCGATGAAGATCCCGAGCAAATGGAGCTTTCACCCACAAAATGAAAAGGACTGGAAACAGAGTCTACTACTTGCCAAAAATAAAGAAGAACAGATCACACTGTGGCAAATGCTGGGTATAGTACACGATGAGAGTCGTGCTATTGAAAAGATATATAGCCTTAACCCACAGTCTGACAAGCTTGACCTGTTACTTAGCCGGCTGATTAACAAAGCGGAGAGACCTGGTGACAGATACGAAATAGACAGCATAAATTCAATTAAGATAAATGCGAATGATCTGGCACTGGTGGAGCGGATAGCTACCAATGGAAATACCCATAAACCGTATTTCTGGAACCTTGCAGCAGGATACCTGAACACCCTCAATAAAAACTATATAGCCTCCGGTAAGTTTTATAATCAGGCTAAAAAGCAGCTGCCAGAAAATGACCGCCTGGTCGAAGCACAATATAGATTGCTGGACTGGACACTTTATTTAGCCAGATTAACTAAAATAGATGCTAAAGCAGAAAAGGAAATGGTATCCCGGCTGAACTGGCTGGCAGATTTGAGAGATAAAAAAGATACCATAGCAAATCTCAGGTATGATCGTGCCCTGACTGAAAGCATATTAGGATTGGCAGGACGTTATAAAAAACAAGGCGATGTTGTGAAATCCAACTGTTTTGAATCTACAACTGGATTCTATGCCAACAACGAAAATATAAAAGCACTGCAAGCCTTACTGACTAAACGAAATAAGACACCTTTTGAACAGGCCATGTTACGTTATTACCACCTGACGATGAAAGAGCTATATTATCATCAGGCACTGATGCTGGTTTATCAGGAAAATACTGATGCAGCCATTCCCTTGCTGCAATTGGCCGATGACCGCGCGTTGATAGACCTACCTGCTAACCCATTCAATAGCAGGATCAATGATTGTCACGACTGTGATTTCAATGCATTTCAAAAGAAAAAATATACAGCACTCAGTTTTGTAACAACGATCAGGGATATTAAAGCAGAAATTGCTGCAGGCAAAAACCTGTATACAAATAATCTACTGTTGGGTAATGCTTATTATAATATTACCCATTATGGCAATGCACGCGCATTTTATCAGAATAATATCACCGGTTATTCAGCAACATCACCAATGGATATCGCGGTGGAATTCAGAGATCGTTTTACTTCCGCTAAAATAGCGGAAAAGTATTATTTGATTGCACGCAACAGCGCACAGACTAAAGAACAGAAAGCAAAATGTACTTTTATGGCTGCTAAGTGTGAACGGAATGATTTATATAATGCATCTTATAAAAAACAAGCTAAGGATAAGAAGTACTATTGGGATTTCGATTTTTCTACCATTCCTGTAGGGCAGTACTTTGCCGAGTTGAAAAATAAATTCTTCCAGACTGCCTATTACAAAGAAGTTTTAAAAGAATGTGGGTACTTTAGGTCTTACAACAAATAGCCAACGCCAAAAATAGCTGCAAAAAATTATCAATGAAAAAAAACCTTATAATTATACTCCTAGCTTGTATAAACACTTTAACTTTTGGCCAGGCCCATCAGGAAATACAGACAGATAAGGATAGTCCATTTGTTCTTGGTGTTACTAGTCAGATTTTTTCCAAAGAATTAGCGGAGAAGAGGATTTTGAATATATATCTTCCAGAAGGATATAGCAAAACAGATACAACAAGATATCCCGTTATTTATTTGCTGGACGGATCGGCAGATGAAGATTTTATCCACATTACTGGATTAGTACAATACAATAGTTTTGAATGGGTTGCCCGACTGCCAAAATCCATTGTAGTTGGCATAGCAACGGTCGACAGAAAAAGAGATTTCACCTTCCCTACTACTATTGGATCAGATCAAAAAAAGTACCCGACATCCGGGCATTCTGATCACTTCATTGCATTTTTACAGAACGAATTACAACCCTACATCGCAAAAAAATATAAGACAAACCCGTCAAAAACTTTGATAGGTGAATCTTTAGGAGGTCTTCTGGCCTCTGAGATTTTATTAGAAAAACCTGAACTTTTCAATAAATACATTATTATCAGTCCGAGTTTATGGTGGGACAATGGCTCGTTGCTGGACCGGGATGCTCATCTGTTACAAGCGAGTTTTGCTCAACAAACTGATGTTTATATAGGTGTGGGGAAAGAAGGCCTTACGCCGACGGAAAAACCCCGGGTAATGGAAGTTGATGCTAACCTTTTAGCAGATAAAATAAAACAATCAAAAAGTAAAAGTATAAGGTCTATTTCGATTATTTACCTCAGGAAAACCATGGGACTATAATGCACCAGGCAGTTTCAAATGCTATAGGGATTTTGCATTAGGCATGGATATGATTTACTGTGTTTTCTATCCTCTATAATCGTTTTGCATATTCATTATTCGTTGCTACAGATTTAAATCAACGACTAGCTTGCTATAAAAAACTCACCGAAATGCCATAATATTCCTGAGGGATCATGCAAAAAGCACTCTTTGCCCCAGTAATCTTCACGGATTGGCGTTAGTTTTGCATCTATATATTTATCCTTTAGGTTCAGGGACAATAGCTGCTGCCAAAATTGCTCAACATCTTCCACCTCTAGAAAGATCATGGTATTGTCTATCCAATCCTTAACGTAGGCATCCTGTAAGTAAAATGCTATACCATCAGTTTTGAAAACAGACATATTGGGTGAAAGGACTTCTTCCAGAAATCCCAGGTCCCTGTAGAAATTCCTTGAAAGTTCAAAATCTTTGGCACCGACAAATGGCCTGATGGATATCGCTTTATGTTCCATAGCTTTAGTTTTTCTATTCCCTTTTATAATCATTAAGGTAGTATTTTCAATTTATCTGGCTTTGCTCTCGGCATAGTTTTTTGCTTCATCAATCCAGTTTTGATCGGGGCTTAGCACCTTATCAGGCTGAATGCCGATATTGTCGATTGCCATTCCCTGGTCAATCCTCCTGCTTCTTGAAGTAGCCCAGTAAAGCATATATGGCATACAACTAAAATTTGCCCCTCTCATATTCGAATAATCCAGCACACCCCCAGTTGGTTCACCCATTAAGGTTACCTTGCGACTTTGTTTTGCAAATAAAAGAAATTCTTCAGTAGTACTTCCACAGTTTTTATTCATCAGGATGACCACTTTCTTCGGGTAAGCAGCAATACTGTCTGAAGTTAAAATCCGGTCATCTGAGAAAGAAACCAACTTCCCTTTATTCTGCTCCATCTTTTTTATAACATCGCGAATGAACACTTGCTGATCAGGAGGAAGTCCGCCCGTGGTAGCTATTGCCAACCATCCTGCAATATTAGCATCGGTGGATAATACGTCCGCACCAATGTTGTTGACAGGGTTTGTATAAAGATAAGGAGTTACAGATCTGTAAGAAAAGTCAGAACCTCCGCCATTATCTCTCAGGTCGAGAATTAAATTGGGCATTTTAGCTAAATTGGCATTATTTGCTTTAAACAAAGAATCTATGTTCCGGGCGTTGCTCTGATTGAATGTACTCAGCCTGATGTATAATGTATTTTCAGAAAGCACCATGCTAGCCACAGTTCCTTCAGTAACCTTCTCTTTTGCAGGCTGCTTCACTCCTTCCCTTGTCCAGCTGCCTAAAGCATTTCTTCCGATCTTCAATGATATACTTGTTGGAATAGCATACTTGTCATACAATATGCCTTTAAGTGTATCTTTTCCGCTTTTTAGTTCCATTATCACCTGCCCTGGTAACCATTCCCGTTGTTTGGAAGAGATAACGATGCCGGCATAATGCCTAAAGCTATTCCTATTTTCAATTATTGCGATGCTGGAAGCGGAATCTGCGTCCCAATATATACCGGTGATTCCCTTTGCAGTTTTAAGGGCAGCCAAGTGCTCTTTTGATAAGTTTATATGATCAATCTTCTGCATACGCTGCTTTAGCCATATTCCTTCCTCCTCTTTCGAAATCCTATTTCTGCCGATCTGGATATGTCCGTCTCTGAAAAACTTCAGCCAATCGCTAATTAAATAAGTACAATAAGCAGGATTCGTTACTAATTTCGACTGTTCAAAAGCAAGTTTTGTATACCTGTTATAGGCAGGTTTCGTTTTACCGTTTACTTTGTCATTAAATCCTGCATAATTCTTTTCAATCTTGTCTTTTATATAAGTAAATTCCAGATTACAGTTACATACTTGTCCCAAGGAACGATAAGAAGTAAAAAAAAGAAGCATACAGACAGTCAGGGCTAATTTCATAGAGGAGAAATTTGGGTCACATTTTAAATGCACAAACTAAAAAGAATAATTCAAATTACCTCAGACAATTTAAATCTCAAATTTCTCCATATTACTATGTTCAGAACATTAGTATTCTATGGTAATAGAATGTATTCTTTACTGTTACCTGTTGATGAGGGATTAAATTAAAGATTATGATTTGATCTTATCAATAATTTAAGGACTACACAAGAGATTTCTAAGATTTTCTATTACTTTTGTCTTTAATGTTACACCGGTCAATTATATTTATTTTATTAGCTTGCGTACTGAACACGTATTTCTCACGTGATTTTGCTGTGCTTAGCTTTGAGATGAACCAGAAGATGATTGCCGAGAAGTTATGTGTCAATAAGGATAAGCCCTGGATGCATTGTAACGGGCGTTGTTATCTGATGAATAAAGTACGTCAGGCTGAAGAAAACGAGAAAAAACAAGCTAATAAAGATTTTCGGACTGCCATGCAAATGGTATGGTATATTCAGCCGTCACATCTTCAGGATGATACGGGGATCAAAAAAGAGGTTTCTCTGCGCTTCAAAAGCCTTTACCATTATACCTACTCCAACCAATATAACTCTTCGATCTTCAGACCACCTAAGTCTGTTTCTTTAATTTAATCAGCTTTTCAAGCATCGCTAAATTTCCTTTCATCAAGGCGTTAAAACCCAGCAGGCCCTAAATTTTATATTGCTTAGGTATTTCCCTCCTTGCTGAGAAGGATCTTTATTTACATCATTTTTTAGATCAAATTATTACCTATATGCGCAAACTCATAGGGCTGCTCCATCTGTGGTTAGGGATGGCGTCTGGCCTGGTGATAATCATTTTAGGAATTACAGGCTGCCTGTATTCCTTTATTGACGAAATCAGGCCTTTGATATACCATGAAAGGATTTTTATTGAACCTGCACAGCAGCAAAAGATGCTGCCTTTGCAGGATATTAGAAATGCTGCCGATGGCTCATTAGAAAGAAAGATCCCATTGCTGGACGTGGAGCTGTATGCTGATCATCAGCATACAATGATTTTCCGCTACCGCGAAAGAAATAACGAAGCTAATATATATACCAATTATTTTATCAGTTACTTCAAGGTTTATGTAAACCCATATACTGGAAAAGTGGTAAAAGTAGAAAATAGCAAGTGGGAGTTCTTTAACCTGGTAGTTATGATGCACTGCTCTCTTCTCCTAGGCAACCTGGGTACACAGATCATTAGCTATTCTACCATTATTTTTCTGATTATGCTGATTTCAGGACTGATTTTATGGTGGCCAAAAAATAAAGCGGCAGCACGGAAAAGGTTCAGGTTTACCTGGAAAAAGCAGAATTCATGGAAAAGGAAAAACTACGATCTACACCAGGTATTGGGCTTCTACATCTTCATCATCGCATTTTTTATCGCACTAACAGGACTAGCTATGCTTCTGCCAACCGTAGATAAGGCCATAAAGTATGTAGTTAGTGGCGGGAAATACAAAGGCGAACAGACTGGTGCGCATGATCACCATGCAGTGGGAAACAACTACACCGGTCATAATCCTACAGATGTGCTGGACCGTGCGCTGGAAAAAACGATGGCCGAAGATCCTGATGCATATCAGTTCAAGATCTACCCCGCAAAGAACAGCTCCTCACCGTTGAGGATAAAAACCTTTAAGAACACGAGCAGTCATCATGCAGAAAGGCTGTTTAGCTTTAATCAGGAAACAGCAGCGCTGATTAGTAATAAAGCATTCGCAACACTTCCTAATGAAGATAAACTGTATGATCTCTATTATGATATCCATGTAGGCTCGCTGCTCAGCTTTCCAGGTAAGATACTAGCCTTCCTGGTGAGCCTGATTACCGCCAGCTTACCAATTTCGGGCTTCTTAATCTGGAAAGCACGAAGAAAAAATAAGCCTGTAAAGACTACGGCCATTGCCGACGATAAATCATTCATTTTAACATCTTAAATACCTTATGAAATTTTGGTTTCTACCCCTGATTATATTTTCCTGCCTTACTATATGCTTCTGTTCAGCTGCACTTGCACAAAATGACACCTCGAAAATCAAAGTATCAATGCCGCTAAAGCCAGTTAAACGAAATATAATACAAGATACTATCAAGAATAAAACAACAAATTTGAATGAGGTAACCATCTCATCCAGGTATAACAAAAGTTATAAAATTAGCGAACTGTCTAAAACGCTTAGAATAAATACCCCATTACTTAATTTATCGCAGAATATACAGGAGATCGGTAAGGAGATTATAGCTGATCAGGCTGCCTTTAACATGTCTGATGGTTTAACAAGAAATGTAAGCGGCGTAATCAGGCAGGAAATTTCCAACAACCTTGGCCCATTTATCTTTATGCGTGGTGGCCTGGTTTCTACCATGAGGGATGGAACTGACCTCACTCCGATCTATCGCGGCCCTGTTCCGGAAGATGCTGCCGTGATTGAAAGAGTAGAGTTTATTAAAGGCCCCTCTCTTTTCATGAACAGCATTGGTGATCCTGCGGGAACGTTCAATGTAGTAACAAAGCAGCCTACGGGCAGGAATAACTATGCTGCCAATATCATGTTTGGCAGTTACGATTTTTATAGGGTTTCGGCAGACCTTGATGGATTACTGGATAAAAAAGGAAAACTGCAATATCGCTTTAATGTGATGGGCATGAAGTCGCACTCTTTCGTGAAATATGATTTCAACGACAGGCTTGTAATTGCTCCGGTAATCAAATACCAGATCAGTGAACGCAATACCCTCTCTGGTTCCTATACCTATCAGAAATTCAGCTACGGCTTAATGAGCCCTATTGTGATGACGCCAAATGGTTTTGGCACTTTACCACGTGATTTTACCATTTCTGAGCCCAGCCTTAATCCTTATCAGCCCACTGACCAAAGTGCCGCTTTAAACTTTCAGCATATTTTTAATGAAAACTGGCGTATTACCGCTATCGGTGCTTTTATGCAAAATGATAATTCAGGAGCTTACTTATGGGTAACTAAAGCAAATGACGTGAACCCAAATGTTTTATTAAGAAACCCTAAGTATGACCTCACCAGGTCAATAGTTTATTCCGAACAGGCTTTTATCAATGGAAAACTCAAAACAGGAAGCCTTAATCACCAGATATTAGCCGGAACAGATATCAATCAGAAAAGGTTCTTCGCAGAAAGCTATATCGAGTATGACAAAGATCCCAGTGGGGCATTAAACAACTACCCACTGGATGTCAGCAACCCTGTATTTGGTGCAGTAATACCAAATTATACAGATCCGAATGATGTTGAAAATGGAAATACTAACCAGCAGATCAATTATGCTTCATTTTATGCATTAGATGAAATTACGTTATTAAATGACAAACTGAGGGTGACTTTTGGAGGCCGGTTTACCACAGCTGAAACCAGCAACAATTTATCTGGGGTACATACAGCCTCATCCAACGACATTTTCACGCCACGTATGGGACTGAGTTACAGCATTAATAAAAGCTTGTCAGTTTATTATCTTAATGATAAAACATTCACACCTCAGGCTGGCTCCACAGCACCCAAAACAGATGGTAACCGCAGTAATGCTGTTAAGCCAAAAACAGGAATGCTTTATGAAGTCGGAATAAAAAAGGACTGGCTGAATGGGAAATGGAATACTACCTTATCAGTTTATACAGTTAAGCGCGCAGGAACACTATCCGCGGATCCCGATAATAGTTCTTATTATATCCAGATTGGAGAAAGTAAATCTAAAGGGATAGATTTTGATCTCAAAGGACGCATTTTACCAGGATTAAATGCGGTAATCAACTATGCATATACCGATTCGAAGGTTACTGCCGATGCCAATAAAACGCTGATTGGGGCACGTACGCCACTTTATGTAAAGCATATCCAGAACACCTGGCTTACTTACGATCTTCCATTGCCATGGTTAAGGGGATTCGGGCTTTCTATGGGTTACCAGTACCAGGCTGGCAGAAGCGGCAGGTATACTACGGCTACACCTTACCACATTCCTGATTTCTTCAGGGTAGATGGCGGACTAAGGTGGGCAAATAAAAAAGTAAGTGTTAATGCGATCGTCAACAACCTGCTTAACAAAAATCTGGTAGGCACACCATGGTTAAGAAACGGATTGTATTACTGGATTCCACAGGCACCGGCAAATTTAAGAATATCAATCGGTTATAATTTTTAAATGAATGGACTGCATGGAGATTGATCTCTGTGCAGTCCATTCATTTAAAGATCCTGTTAACACCCGGTTCCAAGCCTTTTGACGCATTAATTACGCTGGCTGCTTCGGCAGCCAAATCTGGATTCAGAATGTAGAAAGATGCTCAATTTTCGTAAATTCGCACTTTCATGATTGAAATAAAGAATAAAATCAGCCTTCCCCCAGTACCAGCAGTTTTTGGATCTATTTTAAGCGTGCAAATTGGTGCAGCTATGGCTAAAAGTTTGTTCCCTGCATTAGGAGCTACAGGCACCACTACGCTCAGGATTGGCTTGTCTGCTATAATGCTCATCCTGGTAAACAGGCCGAATCTTACCAAATTGTCCAGACCACAATGGAATGCGGTTATATCCTATGGAATTTGCCTGGGGGCAATGAATGGCATTTATTATCTCGCTTTGTCGCGCATTCCCCTGGGAATGGCAGTCACACTTGAATTCATCGGGCCACTCGTTCTGGCGGTTGTAGGTTCGAAACGTAAGATAGAATTTTTGTGGGTATTACTTGCCGCAGCAGGTATAGCGCTCATTGCACCGTGGAATGGCAAAGGGATAGATCTTTTTGGTGCAGGAATGGCCCTGTTAGCGGGGGTATTCTGGGCGGGTTATATCCTTTTGGGCAGGCGCACATCGACCGTTATGGAAGGAAAACAGGCTGTTACTATAGGCATGATCTTCGCTACACTGGTCATCCTGCCGTTCGGCATTTCCGGCGGTGGTTTATTACACTTTACGCCTCTTATGATCCTTCCTGCAGTTGCGCTGGCTTTATTTTCCAGTGCCATTCCTTTTTCTTTAGAGATCTATGCACTAAAGCATATTCCGCCAAAAACGTTCAGTATCCTGATGAGCCTGGAACCTGCCGTGGCTTCTATTTGTGGTATGATTTTTCTGAAGGAATTCCTTTCCCTTACGGAATGGATGGCTGTTTCGCTGGTAGTCATCGCCAGTGCGGGGGCCACACTCACTAAAGAGCAGACAGATATTAAATAAGCTATTTTGCACAGAAATTTAAAACAGCAGTAATACTAAATCTTATTCTTTCTTTTTAACTTTAATGCGCCCTTTGCGGCAACACTGATTTTCTCTGTAGCAGTGGCAAATGCTGCAGGATGTAAAACAGTGCAATATGTATCAAGAAAAGCCATGGCCTGATCGGGATAAATATTGCCAATTTCACGTAATGCCCAGCCTAATCCTTTCTGTACAAAGTAATCGGGATCTGCGATTAAGGGCTCTACCATATCAAGTAGCTTTGAGGCTGGTAAGTGTATTTTTCGCTTTTTACTATAAAGTAACATACCCACTAATGACTGCCTCCGCTCCCAAGGATTAGCAGATTTGTTCCATAACTGGTATTGCGCATAGATGATATCGGGCATACGCTCCATCAAATGGGCGTAAATATCTGATAAGCCATCTGAATGTGCCCAGTTATCAATCCTGACTACCCATTTCACAACAACTTTCCACACCTCTACAGTATCCATTTTATTCCAGTTTTTCTCAATGAAATAGATACACTGACTGAACACTTCAAATACATCCGCGTGCTTCCATATCTGATCCCAGATATAAAGCTGCTCAGTAAGCGGCAATGCCGAAAAGCTATACCCTGTTTTAAATAATGCTCTTTGTACTGGCACCGGAGGGCCTATGACTTCATAATTGGTACCAATGTATTTCTTTAAATCGAAATATCCGGATACTTTGCCCACTGGCTTTACCTCTGTAAGCCTGTTGATAATTTCACTGATATATCTGCCTGTGATCTTTGTGATACCGGACGCATTTTCGTTCATTGCAAATGATTTTATTCTAAAATTGAAAACGAATTTAGGTAACCTTAAATAATAATACACATAAAAATCTATATTTTAATATGGAAAAACGGTGATCATTAAGCATACCAATTGATGCTCACATAGTTCGCGATATGGCGCCGCTTACCGTACGTTTGCGGACAATGATTGTTCGGTATTGAACAGGTTTTTGCAGATATACGTCTTATTTCATTCGTTATAGCCTTTATTTCCATAAATACCCTTTGGCATACTATTCGCCCATGGCTTGTAAAAAATAACATATGCTCGCACTGAACTTAAAAATTGCATTAAGGAACATTCGTAAACATCTGGGCTTCTCTTTAATTAATATTGGCGGACTCGCTATTGGGCTCGCCTCTTGTTTAATGTTACTACTTTATGTAAATTATGAGTGGAGCTATGACAAGCAATTCAAGGACATTAATCGCATCTATTTTGCCAAACTTAATCTGAAGCTTAGTGACAATATTGTCACTTTACAGGCTACACCTAACCGGCTTGCCGCTGCTGCCGCACAGGAAATCCCTGGCATCGGGCTTGCTACGAGAATTAGTAATGATGAAAACAAACTGTTTAGTTACCACAACAATAAAATTAAACTCCAATATAATTATGTAGACCCTACTTTTTTGAAAGTATTTAATTATTCTTTTATTGCTGGAAATGCAGCGGGAGCCCTTAGTCAACCAAATGCTATTGTTCTCACTGCCAGCTCTGCAAGGAAATTATTCGGCAATCAGGACCCAATAGGAAAAAGCCTGCTGTGGGATAACCGGAAACCACTTACGGTCACTGCTGTGATCGCAGATCTGCCTAAAAACCAGAGTATCCAGTTTGAAGCACTGCAAACCTGGGCCTTTTATGATCAGGAAAATCCCGATGCTAAGAATAACGGCTGGGGCTCTATTACTTGTTCTACCGTATTTAAACTAAAAGAAAACGCCGACTTCAGCACTGCAGATGCTGCTTTAAGAAAACTGGTCAAAACACATCAAAAGGATACGCAGATGGAGATCTTCCTTTTCCCTTTTGGGAAGTACCATCTTTACAATAAGTTTGAAAATGGAAAACTTATCGGCGGACAAATTGATCAGGTGAAGCTTTTCTTCTTCCTCGCATTCTGTGTGCTGCTGATCGCCAGCATCAATTATATGAACCTATCTACTGCACGCTCCGAAAAGCGGGCAAGGGAGGTGGGGGTACGTAAAGCACTGGGATCAAGCAGAAAGTCGCTCATGGGACAATTCCTGCTGGAATCACTTTTGTTGTCGCTCCTGGCAATGGTCGTCGCCTTTGCACTGATAGAACTCACACTACCCTATTTTAATCACTTACTGGATATAACTATTAGGATTAATTACCAATCGCTCTTGTTCTGGTCTGCCCTGCTTGCGCTGGTATTCATTACTGGCTTCCTGGCTGGCTGTTATCCGGCATTTTACCTCTCTTCATTTACCCCTGTGAAGGTCTTGAAAGGATTTACAAATATTGGCAAGGGATCTTTGCCTATCCGTAAGCTATTGGTGGTGTTACAGTTTAGCCTATCTATTGTAATGATTATTGGTGCAACGATAGTGTATTCACAAATCCAGTATATGAAGAACAAGCCGCTGGGTTTTACTAAAGATAATCTGATAGAACTTGACCTGGAAGGGCAATTCACGGAACCGCATGCTGTGGAGGTACTTAAAACAGAGTTGAAAAAAGAAAAAGCCATTGTCTCTGCCACGGAATACGCAGGGAATTTTACTGCTAATGGCGGTACAATCACTGGGGATATTAAATGGCCCGGCAAGAGTGTGAAGGAAGATTATATTATTAGTTACCGTAGTGTAGGCTACGATTTTGTAAATACTGTTGGCGCGAAGCTGAGCCAGGGAAGGGATTTTTCACGTCAGTTTCCGGCGGATATTGCCGGAGGTATGGTGATCAACCAGACGGCAGCAACTCTTATGGCCCTTAAAAATCCTATCGGTACAGAGATAAGCTGGGGCGACTTAAAATTCAGGATAATCGGAGTGATGGAGGACTACCACAATGAAACAATGAGAAACAAGGCGCAGCCAACGGTATTTTATTATAGTCCGCGTGAAAGCCATTCACTATTGTTGAAATTAGATCCCCATCAGCCTTTAAGTGCTGCGGTACAATCCATCAGGAATATTTGTCAGCGGCTCAATCCTGCCTATCCGCCTTCATTGAAGTATATTAGTGAGGGCATGGTCCAGAAGCTTAAATTTGAACGGCTGCTGGGCGTCCTTTCAAATCTCTTCGGAAGCTTCGCCATCATTATCTCTTGCCTGGGATTATTAGGCCTGGCACTCTACATGGCTGAACAGCGTAAAAGAGAGATCAGTATCAGAAAGGTGCTTGGTGCCGACCTGAAAAGTATCCTTGTGCTGCTGAATAAGGATTTTATCAGACTGGTGCTGATTTCCAATGCAATTGCGATTCCTATAGCCTATTTTATATTGACTAACTGGCTTAAGACTTACGACTACAAGGTGGACATGGAACTTTGGCCGTATCTGATGGCAGCAGGAATGTCGCTGACTATCGCGGTGCTAACGGTCAGCATGCAAAGTTTTAAAGTAGCCAGAGCTAATCCTGTAGACGCATTAAAGTATGAATAAGAAAGATCAGTAAAAAAGATATTTATTTTTGTTTTACGATTCTATTTTATTAATTTACAGACGAAATATAAACCCGTACCTATGAAATATCAATATTTACTCATATTGCTGGCTCTTGCTTTGTTTTGTTTTAACGCCTGTAAAAAGGATCAGTTAAGTGTAGATGGCGAGAAAGAATTCAAGGAAGTTGGCCATGTTGCCATGGACGCATACGATGGCGGCTGGAGGGTAACTTTACAGCCGGACGGCGTTGCAGATATCTTACCTGGCGGTGATATTGTATATCGTGGTACTTATAAAATAAGTGGCGATAAGCTAAAAATCAAAACCACCGATGGCGAAACTTTTGAATTCAAGATCCTTTCTGAAACTGAGATCAAGGAAAAAGAATATGGCACGCTATTGAGATGGGAAACTGATCAGCTATAATCCGGGAAGTTTTAGTCCTGAAGATTTCAGGTCTTCGACGATAATCTCCTGAAGAGCCAGCCTGGTATCCTCAAATCCGTGCGCGTTGGCCCATACATTGATTTTTAATTTATACCCATCTGCATCTATTGCGGTTACCCCTATTCTTCTCTCTGGCGTATTCAGAATATCCTTTGATTTATCTATAGATGCGTTTATAGATGCTTTCACCGCTGCAATATCCAGGCTATAAGAAAATTTAAGCTCTATATCCAGTCGCCTGTTTCCCTGCCTGCTGATATTGATGATGATCTCATTAGAAAGCTTGCTGTTGGGAACAATGACCAGCCTATTGTCAAAAGTGGTTATCTGTGTATAAAAGAGCTCGATGGAAGTGACTGTCCCTTCCTGGCTCTGTGTGATGATATTATCTCCTACTTTGAAAGGTTTCAATAATAGGATTAAGATTCCGCTGGCAAAGTTCTGTAATGTACCCGATAAAGCAAGTCCGGCGGCAACACTGACTGCACCAACTATGGTAGCAAAAAGAGTAATTTCCAAACCCAGGATGCTCATCACCGAAAGTATGAGGAGTACCTTAAGAGCAATACCTAAAAGACTGATAAAAAAAGGCTTTAAAGAGGAGTCGACATCTTTTTTATGCAAGCCAGAATGTGCCCATCTGAGCAGGAGCTTGATAATCCACAGACCAAGGAACAGAACGACAATAGAGACAATGATTTTTGGGCCATACACAAGTACCCAATTAAATGCGTAGTTATAAATTTTGTTAACGTTCATAAATTCAGGAGCTAAGTAAAATTATTACTGCAAAACCAAATCTGTGCCAGAAAATACGAAGCGCATTAATTAGTTTAGAAATACCTGCGCTACCGACTTCCTAAAAGCTGAATCCCAACGGAAAAAAATAGTTTGCGGCCTGAATCAGTTATTCAAAAAAACAAAAACACTATTTGCCCGTATATGTTAGTAATCACATGTTGAATGCTTACTATTCTATTATATGGAGCAACAGGCATAAATTACAATAAACTTTGAACAACAAATATCTAACACCTATGAACGATTCTATCTACCCTTGTTTAACATTAAAAGGTAAAGTTGCAGAAGCAGCAGATTTCTATCTGGATACCTTTGGCGATGGCAAAATTCTGCAGACCTCAGGCTACGTGATCCAAATTCAGTTGAGCGGACAAAAGTTTATGCTTTTGAATGATGGGCCGAGCTCTTTACCTAACCCCTCAATTTCTTTTATGGTGATCAGCGAAAATGAAGCCGAAACTGAACAGTATTGGAATAAACTGATTGAGGGTGGTAAGGTTATGATGCCACTGGGCAGTTATGACTGGAGTATTAAATACGGCTGGGTATCGGATAAATTTGGTGTGTCGTGGCAATTATACACTGGCAGTCGTGCAGAGACACCGCAGAAATTTAGCCCTACTTTAATGTTTATAGATAAAAATGCTGGTAAAGCAGCTGAGGCCATCCATTTCTATACAACCCTTTACCCCCAATCTGGTGTTATGGGCATAATGAACTATAGTGAAGGCGAAGCTGACCGGGCGGATTATATAAAACATGCGCAGTTTAAGCTCAAAAATTTTATCGCCATGGCGATGGACAGCTCTGCAGAATATGGTTTCAATTTTACTGATGCAATTTCTTTGGTTGTAGAATGTGATACGCAGGAAGAAATTGATCACTACTGGAATGTGTTAACAGCTGATGGCGGACATGAGGTGGCCTGTGGTTGGCTGCTGGACAAATATGGTTTCAGTTGGCAGATTATTCCGAAAGAGCTGTCGGCCTTGCTAAGTAAACCAAACAAAGCGCAGCGTGTGATGGAAGCATTGCTGAAAATGAAAAAACTGGTTATTGCAGATTTAGAAAATGCATAATGATTTTCAGGGATCGGATATTTTATATAGCTGATACTTAACTTACTGTATGTGCTATTTTTTGCATTACAAGGTGATCATCACCAAATTTGCACAATGCATCACAGTGTTTCCTTAAATCAGAAAAACAGATGTACTTCATGGCTATGTTCCCTTTTTTGACAGCGGGACGTGTAAGCTGCATAATTACATCTTTTTCACGGTTATCCGGCACAACCAGGTAAAAGACCTCTTGGTTATCAACGATACTACAGCTAAGATCACTTAGCCTGAGGATACCCGAATAGATACTCGTACTTTTCTCTACTTCAAAGGCAGCTACTACGGTAGCTGTCCCTTTTTTAAACCATAGTACATCGATGAGTTTTACTGTATTTAAAACTTCTCTATCGAGTAGTAAATCAGGGAAATTGGATAAGGAAATGAAAGAGAACTTGCTACCATTCCATGACCTTGACCTATCATTGGACGCAGCTATGACATCGTAGCCTAAGGCATGACCAATTTTAAGCAGATGGTATTGCATTTCATTGTGCAGTTGCTCGTCTTCAGTTTCTTTCAATCTCTCTTTATGGCGCTTCACTATTAATTTTTCGAGCCTTATGCTTTCTTCTTTTGATAAATACTCCTCACTACCCAGCAATAATTTTTGTGTACCAATCTCAAACAACAGACCTGCAAAGGCGCCTGTATCTAAAGAGAGTTCGTCACAGAATTTATGGTTCATATCCATGATCACTGTCCTGATCTTCAAATATTCAGTCCAGCTGCCTAACTTCTTTTTGTCTTTGAACAGATAATTGAATCCATTGATGATAGCGGTATTGAATGGTGGCATAAGCGTAGGATGCAGAAAATACAGGATACTAGCTACTGCCGGGCCTAGGCCTTTGATCTTTAAAGCATCCAGCTGATGAATTTCACGGATCAGCTGTTCCTCATTTTTTGCATTGATGCAGTTTTCCAGAAATTGTCCGAAGGCAATTTTATTGGATGGATTTTCATAGATATCTGGTATGCGCAACTTCGGCTTCCAGTAAAAAGGATGCGCAGCACCTTCAAACACTTGCTTTTGCTCGGTAATACAACTGAGGACGAACTCGAGCGAGGTTCCTTTAAAATCGTTGCCGAAACGCTTGTTCTTAATATCGTCTATAACTTGGAGTACTCCCCTACGGATGTAACGGAAGGCTTTCAAGCGCTCCGCGTTATTGATAAACCAGGTATTGTAGACAGATTCCTGATCGCTTTTATAGCGCTGAATGATGGTTTGTAAATGCTCGCTCATGACTGTATGAATGTGATAAAGGTAGCAGAATATATTTAGGTTATTTACCCGTAGGCAGAAAATCTCACCGTATTTAAACGTCTTATTTCATAGCTGGATATTCTTTGAATTTATTGCCCCAAGCTTTTATTTAGTTTGCTTGATATTAAGAAGGCTAAGGTAGAAATCTGAGATATGGAGTCAACAATAGATCTGTAAGGTAATTCGAGAAGTGGTACGATTGTCCGGTTCACCCCCTTATAATGTCTATTCTACACTCCTTTCACGTTTTTTGATCTCCTATCTTTAGGCTGTCAATAGGCTTTGTATGAAAACAATGCCTATTGATCTATTTTGAGCTAACCAACGAAATTATCCTACATATGAAAGTACATCCTTATCTAAACTTTGACGGCAAAGCCGAAGAAGCATTCCATCTTTACAAATCTGTTTTTGGTGGTGAATTTCTCGCCAGCATGAAAATGAAGGACGCGCCTGAGGGCGATAAACTGCCGCTGGAAGAGCAGGAACGCATTATGCACATTGCATTGCCAATTGCAAAAGATACCCTATTGATGGCTTCGGATTGTGTTCCCTCTGCCGGCCACGTACTACATCCGGGAAGCCAGACTTATATCATGCTTAGCCCGGACAGCCGGGAAGAAGCCGACCGTTTGTTCGCTGGACTCGCTGAAGGTGGCGAAATAGAAATGGAAATGGCTGATATGTTCTGGGGTGATTATTTCGGCAGTTTTACCGACAGATATGGAATTCGCTGGATGATTAGCTATAATAAAAACGAATCACCGTATTGAGCATAGGAAATTAAGAATGTTATGTACTTTTGATTAGTAATGAAATCATAACCTCATAGCGATTCAAACTGATGACTAAAGCAAAATATGTATCTGCAATAAAATTATTCTGCTTCTTTATAGCGTCCTTACTTTTCTCAACAGAAATAAGCGCTCAGATTAGCCAGGTTACTATAGAAGGCGGGAAAGCTAGCGGCAGCATAAAGGATAGTATAGCGATATTTAAGGGGGTTCCGTTTGCCGCTCCCCCGGTAGACGGTTTGAGATGGAAAGCCCCACAGCCTGTAAAACCGTGGAATGGCATCAGGCTATGCGAGCAGTTCGGCCCAAGTCCGGTACAGTCAGAGCCGGTACCTTTTAGCATGTGGAGCGCAGAATTTTTAATACCCAAAGAGCCGATCAGCGAAGATTGTTTATACCTCAATGTCTGGTCGCCCGCAAAACAGGCTACGGAAAAAAGATCCGTGCTGGTCTGGATCTATGGTGGCGGTTTTGGCAGTGGCGGAAGTGGAGTCCCAATTTACGACGGACTGGCAATGGCAAAAAAAGGAATTATAGTGGTGAGCATCAATTACAGAGTTGGCCCCTTTGGCTTTTTTGTACACCCGGAGTTATCTAAAGAATCTGGAAGAAATGCTTCTGGTAATTTTGGTTTAATGGATCAGATTGCAGCCCTGAAATGGGTAAAGGAAAATATATCTGCATTTGGTGGCGACCCGGATAAGGTGACTATCGCAGGGCAGTCTGCAGGAGCTATGAGCGTAAACTATCTTGTAGCCTCGCCCTTAGCGAAAGGATTGTTTACCAAGGCCATCGCTGAAAGCGGTGCAGCTTTTTCAAGGGGGACTTTGACGCTGGAACAGGCAGAAATTGAAGGACTTAAGTTTTCTCAATCAATGAACACGCCTACTCTGGCTGAAATGAGGCGTATCCCGGCGGCAGAATTATTGAAAAAAGCACAGGGCTTCAGACCGATAATCGATGGTTATGTATTGCGAGATGCGGTTTCCAATATTTTTACTGCTAATCAACAAAACCACGTTACACTGCTTACGGGCTGGAATGAAGAAGAAGGGATATTACTTAGCCCAATGCAGAACGCTCAGGGCTATAAGCAACAGGTTGCGCAAAATTATGGTGCCGGCGCGGAAAAACTGCTGAAATATTATCCTGCAAACTCGGATAAGGAAGCAGAGAAGTCGCAGGTAAGCCTTTCAAGAGACATCATGTTCGGAGTGCCTAATTATACCTGGGCAAATATACAATCAAATGATGGTAAAGTATATGTATACAGGTTTACGAGGAAAGTACAGGGAACTGGAGAGTATGCTAAATATGGGGCTTTTCATACTGGTGAAGTCCCTTATGTTTTTGACAACCTGAACTTTGTAAACCGCCCATGGAAAAATGAAGATCACCAGCTTGCCCAGGTTATGTCTTCCTACTGGGTAAACTTCGTTAAATATGGAGATCCTAATGCACAGGGATTACCTGTATGGCCTGTTTATAAACAACTGACAAAAAAGATTATGAACTTCGATGAAAAACCATATGCTGAATTCCTGCCAGACCAGGAATCTCTTAATTTTTTAATTGAACAGGAAAAAACTCATTAAGATCGGTTGATATTCACTATTTTAAATTCTACCTGTAGTACCTTGTTGGTACCACAGGTAGAATTGGTAGTATTATTTAGTCTTTTACTTTTTGGCCACCCTTAAATCTTTGATCTCTGAATGAATTATGCGCAGCAAAGACTTTTTTCCTTCTGCATCCTGTGCAAGCTGCCAGATCATGATGCCCCCAGCCTCTTGCAACGCCAGTCTGGTTTTCTTTTTTATGGTTGGAATACCATTATAATAAACTTTGCCGCCCCCATTAAGATCTATCTCGTCGAGTTTTTCAGAGCCAGGATAATCTGCTAACAGCCGCTTAAAAGTCATACTGGTTGATGTAGCATTGAATGCATAACCATAAAAAGGCAAGCCCAGGTTAAGCTGCTGTGCTGTTGCCCCTTTGGCTTTCCAGAAGTGCAAATCAGCCTCTGCCATTTCATAAGGTGCATGGGGACCTGCATCTTGTGGCCTCCAAGGCCCTGTCTGATCGTACGACATGATATTGATGAAGTCGAACTGTGCAATGCTTGCCGCGGTAATGTTATCCGCATTGTTACTGGCAACAGCAACGGTGAGCAACCCCCGCGGCTTGATAGACTTAGCCAGTTTGATAATAAACGACTCATAATCTGGTGTGATCAGTGTACCTTCAATGTCCACATCGATACCGTCAAGAGCATAATTATCCATCATACGGCCAATGTTGGATATAAAATCATCGTTTTTAGCAGCTGCAATCAATTCTGTATAGTATTTCGGTGCCCTTCCGCCACCAACGGCAGCGAGGATCTTTACATGGTGTTCGTGAGCCTTGCTTACTAATGCGGTAAGTCCGGGTACTACAGGGAATACGCCTGTAGAATCAGGATTGATAAAAGCAATATTCAGGTGGCTGATCCTGGAAAAGTCAATCTGATCTGCCGCCTGCAGCAGGTCACCCTTGTAATACCCTACTACGCGGAACTCTTCTTTGGCAGCAGTTTGCGCATTACTCTTTTGTGCCAGGGCAATTAAAATTAAAAACGTTAAAAAACTGATAGATCTGTTCATCGTTACCAATTTACATTTTGTACCAGCAATTTGTTTAATCCCAGTTCATATATAGGAATAGGTAGCAACAAATGGCGCGGTGCCGTGAAGTTATTTCCGGCGTTTGCCGCATATTTTAAAGCTGTAGGACCGTTAGCTGTGACATCGGCAGCCACTCCTTTTAGCGCTGTCTCCAGCTCGCCCCACCTGATAAGGTCGTACTTACGTAATCCCTCGAAGCATAACTCGCGTGAGCGCTCCAGATGTATTGCCGTGCGCAGACTTAGCTTGTCGGCTGTCTGTGCTGCCGTAAGATCGTTCGCAGTGACAGTAGTAAGTGTTGCCGTAGCTGCAGCTGCAGATCCGTTCCCTCCAGAGAAAGTTACTGTAGGTGCAGTGGTGTAATAAGTTCCTGGATTGGTGATGGTGATCGCCGTAACTTTGCCACTTGATATGGTCGCTGTTGCTGTAGCATTTACCGTAGGACTGCCGCCGGTGATAGTTACCACAGGTGCGGTGGTATAGCCTGTGCCCCCATTTGTTATTGCAATGGTTTGTATGGTTATACCACCAAAGGCTCTTCGGCGCACCTGATTAACAGCTGCAACGGCATTAGCAGGGCCGTTCACTTCGTTTTCCGCTTCGGCATACATCAACAGCACATCTGCATAGCGTAGTTAAGGGAAGTTTTCCGGCGAGTCGTTCATGGAACGCGGGGTCACCACCTCATATTCCCGGCGCCATTTGGCGCAGTGCCTTTCATAGATCTGAGTTGCCGACCAGGCGGCCATTATAGTACCGCTGCTTTGGTAACGGTATGGAGCGATATTCCAGTCTCTTCGTAAATCGCGGTTATTGGTATAGGAGTTGAACAGCCGCGCTGTAGTTTGTATAAAACCATATGCATAAGCAGCAGTATTGGGATTGGTGATACCAGTATTGATACCTACACGGCCACCCTCTCGGTAAACACCTGCGGTATTGCCCCAAAACTCTACTTCCAGGATGCTTTCTTTAATGTCATAAGCATCTTTGGCATAGTTGATAAAAATATCTTTATAGGAAGGGTTCAGCGCATGGAAGTTTTCGTCAATAATCATTTTGGACCATTTGATGGCATCCTGATATTTAGAAATATCTTCAACTGGCTTGCCTGCCATATAAAGGCATACCCGTGCAAGCATGCCCCTCACGGCAGATTTATTAATGCGACCGCCAAAGCCAACATCACTTGCCGATTGTACCAGGCCTTCTGCTTCTTGCATTTCTTTGAGGATGGTGGTGTATACCTCTTTTGCAGGTGTACGGGCAATATCGGTGTTATTCGCTGAAGAGGTAGCATTTAGTATTAGAGGGACATCACCCCAGTTACTCACCAGAATAAAGTAATAGTATGCACGCAGAAACTGTGCCTGACCGCGGATCTGATCGCGGCTGGCTTCGGTCATTGCAGGTGTATTAATATTTTCCAAAAGTACGTTGGCGCGGTTGATACCATCGTAGAGGAGCTGCCACAGGTTGAGTACATAGGTATCTGATGTGGAGTGGTTATATACCTGCGGCCCTGAAAAGGTGGAAACGGCATAAAAACCTTCGTCAGCTTCAGTGCCCATGCGGCTAATCAAGGCATCACCATACAATGCCCGCTGCCCCAGGATATCGTATATGCCATTGAGCGCAAAATTAAGCTGCTCTTCAGTATTGTAGTAATTTGCAGGCGAAATAAAGTCTTGTGGTGTAGTTTCAAGGAATTTTTTACAGGAGCTGATTCCTGTGAGTACAGGAATTAAGAGCAGGAGTAATATTTTCTTCATCAATTTATGATTTTAAAGGTGATTGTTTATCATCTGCTTTTTTATGCAATTTGCTGAGCCGATGACTGTGGTTCATCTGGTTAATTGAAATCTTCAGGTCAATTCAAATCTTCTGGCTAAAGTGAAATTTTGAGGTCGAACGTTAACGTCTTTGCCCGCGGATAGGCAGAATAATCAAATCCTGGAGTCAATGCCGTATTTCGTACAGACACTTCCGGGTCCATCCCTGAATATCCTGTCAAGGTGAGCAGGTTTTGTCCTGATACGGAGAAATACACTCTATTAACTTTTAGCCTGCGCAAGTACTGCTGTGGTATGGCATAGCCCAGGGAAACTGTTTTGAGGCGCAGGTACGATCCGTCTTCAATTACTCGTGAGGAATATACACCTTTAGGGCCTTGCCCTCCTACTCTTGCGAGTGTGGAACTTTGATTCTCTGGTGTCCAGCGATCTGAATAGCTCGCATACTGGTTTAAATTCCTGTAGTTTAGCGCATTGCCTTCAAAGATAATACGGTTGGCATTAAGTACATCATTTCCATACGACCACTGCAGCAGCACGCCCAGGTCAAACCCTTTATAGGCAAAAGTATTAGAGAAACCTCCGGTATGTTTCGGAAGTGGATTGCCGATTACCGTACGGTCATTATCATCTACTTTACCGTCGCCGTTGATGTCCGTATACTTGATATCGCCCGGCTGGATGGCGGTACGGCTGGCACCATAGTATGGCTGGTCAGCTTTGAGCGTATAGACACCGTTAACCTTATCGAATGCATCATATTGATATACTCCGTCCCATTTAAAGCCGTAAAACTGTGCCATAGGCGAGCCAATTTCAGCAAGGTATAGTGGCGTGGTAGCGTATGCTGTTTCCCAGTTTATGGTACTCAGCAGCGTTTGCTGATTATCAGCCAGAGCCAGGAGCTTATTTCGATTAAAACTGATATTCAAATTACTGCTCCAGGTGAAAGCTTTAGTCTGAATATTTACAGTAGACAACGACAGCTCCAATCCGCTGTTCTCTGTTTTACCAATATTCTTAAGGGCTTTGATATATCCGGTAGTATAGGGCACATTTGCATTGAGCAGCAGGTTGGTGGTTACTTTCTTGTATACATCAGCCACAATATTGATCCTATTTTTAAATAAGCTCAGGTCGTACCCCAGGTCCAGCTGACTGGTGGTTTCCCATTTCAGGCTTTCATTAGGGAGTGTGGATGGAATTATGCCTTTTCCTGGGGTAGCATTATTAAAAGAGTAATTATTTGTTAGGGTAAGCAAGGGATTGACTGGCAGAAAGCTCAGGGATGCATAGGTGGCATAATCGTTCACTCTGTTATTTCCCGTAAGCCCATAGCTGACCCTGAATTTTGCATCGGAAATAAAGCTAAGTTTCTGCATAAATTGTTCACTACTCATTCTCCAGGCAAATGCACCAGAGGGGAAATATCCCCATTTGTTACCAGACGCAAATTTAGAAGAACCATCAGCACGGTAGGAAGCTGTTAAAAGGTATTTGGATTTATAATTGTAATTGACCCTGCCGATTGCAGATGCCAGCTTATTCTCTGATTGCAGGGATACATTGGCATAAGGTGTACCCTCGTCGAGTCCGCTGAGCCCGAGCGACTCATTAGGCACATTAGTAGCAGTCAGTCCGTATGAGTTTAGGCTCCGTCCCTGTAAGGTAAAGCCGCCAAGTACGTCAAAGCTATGGTTTCCAATTTTTTTCTTGTAGGTAAGTGTATTCTCATTGAGCCAGTTATTGGTCTCTTCATTTGCGATGATGCCATACGAACCGCGCGTATTAGTTGGGATCAGTGGTGTACCCTTTGAAGTAAGTGAGTTGTAAAATGCATCTCCACGGATCATCCTATTGCTTACGCCCCCAGTGATTTTAAGGGTCAGGTTATCATTGATGGCATAACTAAGGTAGGCGTTTGCAGTAAGGTTACGTGTTTTGTCCTGCCTGAGTTCATTGCTCGTAGATATAACCGGGTTAACACGGAAATCATTGGTTACTGAAATATCGGGATCTAGCAAATCGCCTGTAAGGTCGGTACCATCACCGGTAACAGGGCGAAATCCCCATACGCTATATAGAAGGTAGCTGGAAGCTGAGCCACTGCTGCCTGGATCTGAAGCGATTTGTCCGTAGTTACGGAGTACACTATAATTGGTATTCAGCCCTACTTTGATTTTAGGTGATAATACTTGATCTATAGAAAACCGTCCCTGATAACGCGTAAACCCTGAGTTGATAATAATACCATCCTGGTCATATATGGAACCGGAAATCATGTATTTAGTCTGACTGTTTCCGCCAGATATAGAGAGGTTATGAATCTGTAATGGCGCAGTCCTGAAGATCTGGTCCTGCCAGTCGTAGCTCTTTTCATTACGGTAAGATTCAAGGTCTCGGTCTGCGAAATATTGCTGGGCAGTTAGCGTAGGATCTATCTCCTGCTGAATTTTAACAAACTCATAGGCATTCATCATGTCCATTTTTTTAGTGATCTGTTGAAAGCCAAGCGAGCCATTATAAGAAACAGCAGTTTTACCATTAATACCTTTTTTGGTTTCAATGACAATTACGCCATTTGCACCCCTGGAACCGTATATAGCAGTTGCTGAAGCATCTTTCAACACATCAATGGAGGCAATATCCTGAGGGTTCAATGCTGCATTAGAAGGGTCTTCAATGGGGAAACCATCAATTACATACAGCGGCGAATTACTTTGCGTAACTGAGTTGGCACCACGGATAACAATCTCATTCGCTGATCCCGGCTGGCCCTGGTTGGAGGAAACTTGTACACCCGCGACACGGCCTGCAAGCGCGTCCTCGAACGAGGCTACTGGTGCTTTGACCATCTCACTGATATCAGCTTTGCCTACGGCACCTGTTAAGTCTTTCCGCTTTACTGTCCCATATCCTACTACAGCTACCTCATTCAGCGTTTGCTGATCATCCTGCAAGGTAATGTTGATCTCTGTGCGGTTACCGATAGTCAGTTCAGATTCGCGAAAGCCAATGTAGGAAAATACCAA
>JAATFQ010000079.1 GCA_015655115.1 Sphingobacteriales bacterium | reverse complement strand
GATCGAGGTATCTGGCGTCTTTTATATTTCCCCATTTGAATTTAGTGTACATATTGTGATACAGGATATCTGTATTCACTAATTCACTTCTTCCACCGGCTGAATCGATCTGAAGCGGAAGCAGGCGCATGGCCAGTCCTTCGGTGTATAAGTAGTTATCAAGACCATTGAACTGATCTGAAGGAACTGTACTTGCAAAATAGATAGGTCTTTTCCAATGGTTATTAACCAGGATATCCAGCATGGCCAGTGTTCCTTTAGTTACATAACCCTTATTGAAGGTCCATTGCATTACCGGGGTGATCTTTGCAGCATCTCCGGCCTTTACTGTTCCTGTTTTAATTACTTCTTCCGGATTAACGGTCAGCTTGAAGTTTTTGGTCGGGATAAAGTTTTCTTTGGTGCCGTTCTGCAGAGGGATCTTATCTGCATCATCATCTGACAACAATACATCCAGGATGTTTTTCAGTTCAACCGGACCTGCGATCTTATAATCCTGGTAATACATGACGTCTCTGACCCCCTGTACATACTGTGATGGTTTCATGCTGATCGGAAGCGGGGCAGACTCGTTTTGCTGACGTTTCATGCCATCGATATACCAGTCAGTGTCAAATAAGCTCAGGTTCACCAGGCGTACGTCCGGCCTCACGTTCTCCACTTCCTGTATGTACCATAGGGGATAAGTATCATTATCTCCATAGGTGAACAGGATCGCATTCGGGGCACATGACTCCAAATAATCTATTGCAATGTCGTGTGCCACCATTTTAGATGAACGGTCATGGTCATCCCATCCCTGTTCACCCATGATCACCGGTGCACCCAGTAAACCGGCTACTGTTGCTGCAATAGCTCCGTTCTTTGGCGTAAGTTTTTTAAATACCCAGTCTTTTAAGGCGAAAACACTAAATCCGATCCAGATCGCAAAGGCATAGAAGGAACCAGTATAGGCATAATCCCTCTCTCTTGGCTCCAGCGGTTTCTGGTTCAGGTAAAGTACGATGGCGAGACCTGTAAAGAAGAACAGGAGTCCTACTATACCGGCATCTTTCTGGTTCCGTTTGAAATGCCATACTGCTCCCAGTAATCCAAGGATCAGCGGCAGGAAGAAAAAGCGGTTATAGGCGCTGCTTTCTACGATAGAAGGAGGCAGGTGCGACTGATCTCCAAGCATCATGGCATCTATAGGTTTTACCCCGCTTAAGAACTGGCCCTGGTAGATACCGGCACCCTGATCATCATTCTGACGGCCAACAAAGTTCCACATGAAGTAACGCATGTACATATTGCCGATCTGGTATTTGAACAGGTAACTGATATTATCGAACAGACCCGGGAAATGGCTGTCATCAAAGCCCATCAGGCTTTTGTATTCTTCTACGTGTCTTGGCTCATCACTGTACATCCTTGGAAATACAGTGGTTCTGTCATATTCATAATCTGTTTTTTTACCGGCAACTTCATATTTGGTGTCGCCTTTTCTATAGATGTTCTTACCTTCTGTAAGGCTTGTTTTCTCAGAATTGTAATTCGGACCGAACAATAAAGGCCTGTCTCCGTATTGTTCCCTGTTCAGATAGCTCAGGAAAGAGAATGCATTGTCAGGGTTACTGTTGTTCAGGTTTGGATTTGCTTTAGCCCTGATAATGATCATGGCGAAAGAACAATAGCCAAACACGATCAGAACCGTAGAAAGCAGGGCCAGGTTTAAGATCTTTTTCTTGTGTTTTATAGAGTACATGATCCCCCAGGTAAAACCGACGATCAGCAGCAGTGCAAAGAATGTCACGCCTGTGCCGAATCCAAGTCCTAAGGTATTGACAAAGAACAGGTCAAAATAAGCACCAAAGGAAACTACATACTGTATGATCCCGTATTGAACAAATGCAAGGATCAGGATACCCACAAAAAAGGTTTTGATGATCCCAAAATTGGTAGGATGAGGATTTTTCTTAAAGTAATAAACAAATGCCATTGCAGGAATGGTCAGTAAGTTCAGTAAGTGGATACCAATGGACAGTCCCATGATATAGGCAATGAACAGTAACCACCTGTCTGCACGAGGTTCATCAGCATGCGCTTCCCATTTCAGGATACCCCAGAATACGATTGCCGTAAATAAAGAGGAAAGAGCATATACTTCAGATTCCACAGCGGAGAACCAGAAACTATCAGAGTAAGTATAAGCCAGCGCTCCGACTACTCCTGCACCCATAATAGTGATCATATTGACCATAGTTAATTCCTGGCCACTTTTAATCACCATCTTTTTAGCAAGGGCGGTAATGGTCCAGAACAGGAACAGGATCGTTGCTCCGCTTGCCAGGGCAGAACCCACATTCATAAAATAGGCTATTTTATGCAGGTCACCAAAGGCAAACAGGGAGAAGAAACGCTGTATCATTAAGAATAGCGGGGCACCAGGCTGATGCACTACCTGCATCCTAAGGGCCGAAGCTATAAACTCTCCGCAGTCCCAAAAACTAACTGAAGGTTCCAGGGTGAGTATATAGGTTAAGCTGGCAACCAGAAAGCAGAGCCATCCTATAATGTTATTAATCTTTGAATAGTTCATTTTGATTTTGAATATAATTTTTTTGGCTTATAAAAATGCAGCCGAAAATAATCAAATAGATTGATATAAATACACACATCATTCTAGTTTAACAAAAATTAACGCGTTAAATGGGCTTAGAAGGGGATATTAGAATTTTTTTCATTTTTTTTGCAGGAGGATTTGCAAATATCAAAAATCTACGTAGATTTGCATTCCCAATTCAAAGGAACGCTTGTTGATTTGAAGGAAGATTGCCCGATAGTATAAAGGTAGTACAACGGTTTTTGGTACCGTTTGTCTAGGTTCGAATCCTGGTCGGGCAACTAAACAATATTCGGATTGTGTATTAAACCGCAATCCGATTTTTTTTTAACCAGCATTGATACCCGTCTAATCATGCCATTGCAATTTAACCCAGTTAAACTTTTTGCCGGCACCGGTACAAAAGGATTAGCACATAAAATTGCCGAAAACTACGGCAAGCCTCTAGGTAATGTAACCCTAAGCAGATTTAGCGATGGTGAATTTCAGCCTTCATACGATGAATCGATAAGAGGATGTGACGTATTCCTGATTCAATCTACCTACCAGCCTTCGGATAATTTAATGGAACTGTTGCTAATGATCGATGCGGCCAAAAGAGCATCTGCACATTATATTACAGCTGTTGTCCCTTATTATGGGTTGGCCAGACAGGATAGAAAAGATAAACCACGTGTGGCTATCGGGGCAAAATTGGTTGCAAACCTGCTGAAGTCGGCCGGTATACACCGCATTATTACAATGGACTTGCATGCGGCACAGATACAGGGTTTTTTTGATATACCAGTGGATCACCTTGATGGCTCTGTTATCTTTGTTCCTTATATCAAAAGCCTGAAGCTGCAGAACCTGACGATTGCTTCGCCGGATATGGGTGGTTCTTACCGGGCACGTACCTTTGCCAAGTTTTTTAATGCAGAGGTGGTGATTTGCGATAAGCGCCGTTTACGTGCCAATGAAATTGAATCGATGTCGATCATCGGAGATGTCAGGGATATGGATATCGTATTGATCGATGATATATGTGATACTGCCGGCACCCTTGCGAAGGCTGCGGCTTTAATTATGGAAAATGGCGCGAGAAGTGTGAGAGCTGTTTGTACACATCCTGTATTATCAGGGAAAGCTTATGAAACCATCGAAAATTCGATGCTTACAGAGCTGATTGTTACAGACACTATTCCATTGAAACAGCAAAGTCCGAAAATAAGGGTGTTGAGTACTGCTCCATTGTTTGCAAAGGTAATTGCCAATGTAAACCAGCATGAATCTATTGTTGACCTGTTCAGGGTTAGTGAAGATTAAGGGAAGAATAAATTAAATAAATATATATATAAGTTATGAAATCTGAAGGATCTTGCAAGATCATGAAAGTTTCATAGCTATTAAATTAAAATCGACAACTATGAAAATTATCGCAATTAGCGGTTCTCCAAGAGAGAACGTAGGGAAACGCGATGCTAAAGAGCTTCGCTATGAAGGTAAAGTTCCTGCAGTATTGTATGGTGGTACAGAACAAGCGCATTTAGCTATTGTTACTACTGAATTAAAGGATGCTATTTATACTCCGGAAGCTAACTTTTTAGAAATTGATGTGAACGGTACAAAAACCAAAGCAATCATAAAAGACATGCAATTCCACCCATTGACTGATTTATTATTGCACGTTGATTTTCTTCAATTGTTCGACGATAAAGAAATCGTTATGGAAATTCCAATTAAATTGGTTGGTACTTCTCCAGGTGTTAAAATGGGAGGTAAATTAGTTCAGAAATTGCGTAAACTGCGTGTTAAAGCACTTCCAAAAGATATGCCGCAAGTAGTTGAAGTCAGCATTTCTAAATTAGAAGTTGGTAGCCTGTTCCGTGTACGTGACCTTGCAAAAGGTTCATTTGCTGTGACAAACACTCCTGAAGATACTATCGTTTCTGTAGGTATGTCAAGAGCATTGAAACAAGCAGAACAACAAGGCGGAAAAAAATAAGCTGTTTTTTAACAGTCAAATTTATGGCAGCACTGACATCAGATCAGTGCTGTTTTTTTATGTCTAATAATTTTATGCCCTGCAAAAGCTATCTTTGCAGAAAAATAAAGCCGGCAGGCAGAGCACATGCGGACTATTAAAATGTAAACCAAAAGATGAAATATTTAATTGTTGGCCTGGGAAATATAGGGCCTGAATATGTGAATACGCGACATAATATAGGTTTCGACATTGCCGATGAGCTGGTTAAACAGCTGGGGGGCAGTTTTACCAACATGCGCTTAGCCTATTATGCTGAAGTATCCTGGAAGGGGAGAAAGCTGCATGTGATTAAGCCCACTACATTCATGAACCTAAGTGGTAAGGCCGTTAATTACTGGATGCAGGAACTGCATATCCCATTGGAAAATGTTTTAGTAATAGTAGACGACCTGGCTATTCCCCTGGGGAAACTGAGGTTGAAACTACAGGGCAGCAGTGCCGGGCATAATGGATTGAAGAGTATTGAGGCCAGTTGCGGGGGGCAAAATTATCCGCGCCTACGCTTTGGTATAAGTGATAATTTCCCCAAAGGCAGACAGATTGATTATGTACTTGCCAGGTTCGATAAAGATGAGCAGCCCGAACTGCCGGCACTTATAGACAAAAGTGTAGCGCTGATCCAGAGTTTTGTGACCGTTGGACCAGGGCTTACGATGACGACTTTTAACCAGTAGCTTTATTATTCTGAAACCGGTTCTGGTTTTTGAGGATTCCCATGCTTAATAAACTGGGTTATCTTTTTGTGGAGTATATTCAGTTCATAGGGTTTACCCAATACATCATTTGCTCCGGCAGCTATAGCTGCCTTTTTATCATTTTCCATTACAGCTGCGGAGAATGTAATTACAGGGATATCTTTTTTCTCTGGCACAATGCCCTCCCTGATCAGCTTCGTAGCTTCTAAGCCGTTCATAACAGGCATATAAGTATCCATTAGAATGAGGTCGTAGTTATTCTCTCTTAGCTTATCAATAGCCTCCCTGCCATTTTCAACAACGTCGGCATTTACTTCCCATCCTTTAAGGATCTTAACGATGAGGAACTTGTTAATAGGGTTATCCTCGGCAACAAGGATATTTACATTTTTAAAAGGCAGCAGTTTTTCGTTGTCTTTTTCCTGTTTCGTTGCTGTATCCTGCAATATTTCATACCAGTTAGTGAAGCAGAAAGTACTGCCTTTACATTCTTCGCTGATCACATCCAATACCCCGCCTTTCAGGAAAGCCAGGTTTTTAACTATTGCCAGCCCAAGTCCGGTGCCGCCATAATTGAGTGCTGTATGGTCATCTGCCTGTTCAAACGTCTCAAATATTCTGTCAATCTTATCTGTTGGAATATCGATACCAGTGTCAATAATGGAAAATCTGATCTGCAGGTTATTGCCCTTCTCATTCAGTACTTCTACCTTGAGGGTAATACTGCCTTCATTTGTAAATTTAATAGCATTGCCAATCAGGTTCATTAAAATCTGGTTCAGGCGCAATGAATCTGCGAGCACATTGTTAGGGATCCGGGAGTCGAAACTGGCAATCAGCTCCAGGTTTTTTTCTTTAGCCCTGATCTTTAGCAGGTTGATAACGGCATGACAAACCTGCACCACATTTGTACAGGTACGGTTAATCTTGAATTTGCCGGCATCAATTTTAGATAAGTCGAGGATATCATTGATTACGCCCAGCAGGGAATTTGAGGAAATCTCCAGCAGGCCCACCATCTCTTTCTGCTCGGCGGTCAGGGATGTTTTTTCCAGCAGGTTTGCCAGTCCGATAATTCCGTTAATTGGGGTGCGGATTTCATGGCTCATATTTGCCAGGAAGTTTTCTTTTGTCTTTTTCCCCTGTTCGGCAAGTTCCTTTGCTTTGATCAGTTCTTTCTGATAAGACTCCAGTTCTATATTCTTTTTAATTACCTCTCGCTGTGTTCTTACAAACTGGATAAAAGAGTCCACTTTTGCCGAAGTAACATAGGGGTTTAACGGTTTATACAGGTAATCTACTGCACCTGTATTCAGGCCTTTTACTGCATACTTCGTTTCCATAGAGATGGCAGTAACGAAAATTACCAGAATGTTTTTTGTTCTTGGGTTGCTTTTTAAAATTTCTACCAGTTCAAAGCCATCCATTTCGGGCATCTGAACATCAACTAAAGCAATAGCTATATCCTTCTCCCACGCTAATCTAAGCGCTTCATTGGGTAGGGTCGTAGATATTATATTAACATCATCTCTCTGTAACAGGGCTTCTAGTGCTATAATGTTTTCGGGTCGGTCATCAACAATGAGGATGTTAATCTTTTCCATATCAATTTAATGTTTCTTTAAATGGATTCTAGGTTATTTTCTGGTATATATTATTTTTTTGATCGATCACCTTAAAGCGGCCGGCTTCGGAACTTCTCAGTGTTTCTTTGGAGCCCAGACAGAGGAATCCAAAGTTGGCTAAACTATTATAAAAAAGGTCGATCACCTTTTTTTGTAAGTCTGTATTAAAGTATATCAGGACATTGCGGCAGGATATCAATTGAAATTCGTTAAAAACGCCTTCGGAAACCAGGTTATGTGCAGAGAAAAGTACATTCTTTTTCAGGGAATGATTGATCGATGCAGCGTCATAAAGTGCCGTATAGTAATCTGCCAAAGAATGGCTCAGGCCTGTCTGCTGATAATTTTCAGAATAATGCTTCATTTTCTGTAAGTCATATATTCCATTTTTAGCGGTCTCCAAAACCTCGGCATTGATATCTGTTCCATAAAAAAAAGACCTTTCATATAGTTTGTGTTCATCAAATAATATCGTAAATGAATACAATTCCTCCCCTGTAGAACATCCGGCATTCCATACTTTTATGCGCTGGTATGATCTTAAATAGGGAATGATATGTGTGGAAACTGATTTATAAAAGGCAGGATCTCTAAACATTTCGGTTACATTTACGGTTATTTCCATGATAAATGACTCAAAATAGTTCAGATCATTAGTCAGTAAGTTACGTAAATCAAAAAGACTTAGTTTTTCCAGCTGCATGATCCTGGTTACCCTTCTTTTCAAAGATGCCATAGAATAGTTGCTGAAATCAAACCCATGGATATTCCTTATGAAAGAAACAAGCTCCGCAAGCTCCTCAAAATTAATAGTTTCCGTTGAATCCTCTTTCATCCTTATTTTCTCCTAGCTTAGCCATACCCTCAGCATTGACAATAACTGATCAATATCCACTGGCTTAGCAATATAATCATTGGCTCCGGCTTCTATACATTTCTCCCTGTCGTTTTTCATTGCTTTCGCAGTAAGTGCGATGATAGGTAATTTCTTATAGGCTTTCATTTCCCTGATGGCGCTCATTGCCTCATAACCATCCATTTCCGGCATCATGATATCCATGAGTACAAGGTCTATCTGATTAGGTTCTTCGAGCTTTTCTACTGCTTCTCTTCCGTTAGTGGCAATTACAATATTGAGGTCATATACCTGCAGTGCACTGGACAATGCAAAGATGTTTCTCATATCATCATCAGTAATTAAAATGGTTTTGCCTTTAAGTGCTTTCTCAATGGTGGAAATAGTTTTGGTCCTCCTATTTTTTCCTGATGCGTTAAAATCGTCTTCTTTTTTTACCTTATTCATGAAGAGGCTCACTTCATCAATCAGCCTGTCGTTAGATTTATTGGATTTTAAGACCATAGCTTCAGAATATTTCATAATATGTGCTATTTTATCATGGCCCAGTTCCATGGCTGTATTGATAATTACAGGTACATGGGCAAACCTATCCTGAGTTTTAATTTTGTCCAGGAGGTCAAATCCCGAAATGTCCGGCAAATTAAGGTCTAAAATAATGCAGTCGAATGTTTGAATATCGAGTTTATCCAGCGCTTCCTGTCCGGTAAAGGCCTGTGCAACCTCTATACCTTTCTGTACCAATTGCTCTTTAACTATCAGACTCTGCAGTTCCTGGTCTTCGATGAGCAGAACAGTTTTGAAATTATAAACGATATGCCCGGAGTTGATAGTCGAAAAGGCCTGGTCGAGCTGTCCTTTTTCTATTGGTTTTTTCAGGAAGCCTATGGCTCCTTCTTTTAGAGCCTCTTCTCCTTTTACATCACCGGCCGACATCATGTGTACCGGTATATTTTTGGTTTGGGGGTTCACTTTAAGCTGTTTCAGTACTGCCCATCCATCCATTACAGGCAGCATGATATCCAAAATTATGGCATCAGGAAGTTCAGTTATTGCCATTTCCAGTCCTTGGTCACCGCTATGTGCAAGAATAGGGCTGAATCCCTTTTCAATAGCATAATCCTTTAATACCTCTGCAAAAACAAGGTCATCTTCAATGATCAATAGGGTTTGGTTCTGATTCTTATTTAAGGGTACTGAGGCGGCTTCAGGAATCAGTGGTACTATAATAGGATCTTTTAGTATTTCATGGTCTGTATTTTCATCCTCCGGGGTTATGGGAATATATAATGTAAAGCAGCTTCCAGTGCCTGGTTCACTCTCTACCTGGATTTCTCCTCCTAAAATATAGGCTAGTTCTTTACTGATAGATAAGCCTAAGCCTGTGCCGCCATATTTACGGCTGGTCGTTCCGTCGGCCTGTTTGAATGCTTCAAAGATCAGTTTTTGTTTATCGGCGGGAATACCGATGCCGGAATCTTTTACACTGATGGACACTATTGTCCGTGTAGTGTTCTTCAGGTTGTCGGCATAGAACTTTATTCCCCTGTTGGCGGTAGCTATTTCTAACCTGATCTCACCATTTTCGGGCGTAAATTTAAAAGCATTGGAAAGTAGGTTCTTTGTGATCTGCTCAATTCTAGCCAGGTCGGTCATCAATTTTTTTGGCAAGTCGGCAGACAAGGCAGAAACGAAGTGTATCTTTTTGCTTTTGGCGACTTCCCCAAACAGCGCTTCCATATTTTGCTTAATTTCCTGTGGTCTTACTGCTTCTATATCGAGATCAATTTTTCCGGATTCAATTTTAGAGAGATCAAGAATATCATTGATCAGCGTAAGTAGGTCGCTGCCTGCATTGTGGATAACCCCCGCGTATTTCAGTTGTTCCTCATTCAGGTTCTCTGGTCTGTTTTCTTTTAATATACGGGCAAGTATAAGAATACTATTGAGAGGAGTACGTAATTCATGGCTCATATTGGCAAGAAACTCCGATTTATATTTACTGGAAACCTCCAGCTCATCGGCTTTTAATTTCATTTCCTCCTTTGCCTGGTTTACGAGTGCATTGCGCTCTTCGAGCTGACTGGCTTTTTCTTCCAGCTCGGCATTGGTTTCACGTAGTTCTTCCTGCTGTACTCTTAATTCTTCTTCCGAAGCCTGAAGCTCTTCAGATTTATGGATGAGTTCTTCGTTAGTTGTGCGCAGTTCTTCCTGCTGGCTTTCCAGTTCTTCTGCTTGTTGCTGCGTTTGTAAGAAGAGGTCATGCAACTGTGTCCTTGCTAATGAACTATTTACTGAAACACCGATAATATTGGAAATCACATTCAATAGCTCCATCTCAACTGGCTTAAGGAGCGTAGCAAAACCGAGTTCAATAACAGCGATAGTCTGTTTTTCAAATAAAATGGGCACCAATATCAAAGTATTAGGGACTGTGGAGCCAGTCCCTGAGCTTACTTTGATGTAGTCTGCCGGCAGGTTATCCAGTTGTTTGATCGTTTTTTCAAGAGCGGCCTGCCCCACCAAACCTTCGCCCATGGCAATTTCGGGAGACTTTCCTTTTTGTACTCCGAGTGCATATGACCCGGTCAGCTGTAAGGTTTGTTTTTTAGGATTGAGGAGGTAAAAGGCACCAACAGGTGCATGCAGGGAATTACAGATTTGTGTAATTGCACGGGTAGCAAGTTCTTCTATTTCCAGTTCTCCACGTATAGTTTCGCTGATCAGCGAGGCTTCAGACAGGAACCAGTTCCGCTCTTCATTTTCGCTAGAAAGTTTTGCCAGGGCGTCGTTATTTTCCCGGATCTTGATCTCAGTTAAACGTTGCTCATCAAAGGTTCTTTTGATAAAACTAAAAAGGTAGAGTACCAGGCATATAATAATCACTGAGCTGCCCACGACAATAATTGAAGATCGCACAGCACTTTCCACTCTTTTCTCTGTCCTGATTTTCAATAAACCGTTCTCATTTTTAATGATTTGGGCATTTACCCTAAGCATTTGATCTTTAAAAAGTCTCCCCTTGTCGGTCAATATTTTTTTAATAGCAAGTTCTCTTCCGCCAATAGCATTGGCCCGGATGATTTCACGCATATCGCTCAGCTTCTGCTGGGCATAAATCTCAAGGGAATCTATTCTTTCCTGTTGGATAGGGTTATCTATGGTCAGGCGTTTCAGATGCTTAATCTGAGGGATAATTTTAATGGCGTTTTTATTGTAGGGGTCGAGGTAGAAACTGTTTTGCGTAAGAATAAAGCCCCTCATTCCTGTTTCAGCATCGAGCATTTTAACCTCAATATCCTGGGCTACATCTATCACTTCATAAGTATGGTTTTCCCAGGATGAGTCTGTATCCATTAACTTAATACTTTTATAAGAGGTGATTGCAGAGACGAGAACAAACAACAGAGTGATGATAAATCCTAGCAGGACTTGTTGTTTAAACGTTAATTTGAACATAAAAAAAAATAAAATGTTACCCTGATTGTTTTTCAGTTTCCGATACTAAAAAACCTTCGGCAATAATACTGATAAAAATGCCTTAAAGGTAACGCCGATACAGAATTATCAAATTTTTTATAAATCCTGCAAACATTTGGTATATGTAGTGCCAATCGGCACTACGATATTCCCTATCCATATTTGTGTCCTGTCAAATTTTGTGATGGCATTTTTAGCAACAATAAATGCCCGGTGGGTTCTTACAAACTTCTGGGAAGGCAGTAGCAGGAGAATATCTCCGATTGGTATACGGGTACTCAGGGAAGTGTTGTCTTTCAGATTGATCTGTGTATAATTTCCGGCAGCTTCAATATATAAGATATGGCCAATAATAACCTTAATCTGCTCATATCCATCTTTTATAAAAAGGTGGGCTGGTTCAGTATTGCCACTGGCTTTTCTGCGCAGACTGTAAATTTCTTCGGCCTTATTGCAGGCCTTTAAAAATCGCGAAAGAGAGAAAGGTTTAAGCAGGTAATCCAATGCATTCAGTTCAAATCCTTTCACAGCATGCTCGGCATAGGCAGTGGTGAAAATAACAAGTGGCGGGTTGGTTAAGCTGTTCAGGAAATCGATGCCGCTGATATCAGGCATTTTAATATCCAGGAAAATTAAATCTACCTCATGCTGCTGCAGGAAAGTAATGGCTTCAAAGGCATTTGTAAATACCTCCTTAAGGTGTATAAAGGGGACTTTGGAGGCGAGCGACTTTACCACATCCAAAGCTATAGGCTCATCATCTATCGCTATTGCAATCATTTTTTATTTTAAGTTCAACGTTAAATGTACGAAAAACTCTTTTGCACTTTCCCTAATAATTAATTCGTGCTTTTTAGGATAGAGCAGATTCAGCCGCTGTTTTACATTTTCTAAACCAATACCGCTAACCAGTTTTTCAGGGTCGCCATCGGCTTTTAAGTGGATGCTGTTATGGACATCGAAATATAGAATGTCGGCCTTGGTTTGCAGGGTAATCTTGATATGGGAGGGTGACTGCAGGCTTATACCGTGTTTAAATGCATTTTCTACAAATGGGATGAGCAGCATAGGTGCGATCTCAAGAGAAGTCAGCTGCTCTTCGATTTCCGTATTGATCACAATATCTACTGTTGTAGAGGTCCTTAGTTTCTGCAGTCCGATATAATTATTCAGGTAGTCAATATCCCTGGTAAGGGATATCTTATCCTGCATATTTTCCTGGAGCATAAAGCGCATCATATCGCCCAGTTTCTGGATACCTTCGCCTGTGCGGTCCGCATTTTCCTGTAAAGCTGTACCATAAAGCGTATTCAGTGCGTTGAAGAGGAAATGTGGATTAATCTGTGACTTCAGGAAGCCTAGGTTGGCATCAGATTTCCCCAGTTCTCTTTTTAGCGTCGATATCTCTGATTGTGTAGCATTCCTTGTTTTATATATATACCACGCCAGGGGGGCACTGATCAGTAAGGAGGCGGGGATCTGGAAAAGGTTGACAATAAAAAAAAGCTCACCCCTGCCCGTAATGAGGAAGGCTGTAAGGCCAAATGGGAAAGCCATAAAAAAGCTGATAAGCGTAGTTTTGCCGAGATAAACTTTATAGGGCTTTTGTTGTGCGATAAGCGCTGGAATAAGATAATATAATGCGTATAATATGAGGAACAGGCAGGCCGAAATAATGAGGGTCCAGCATAAGATAATCTGGAAAGGAGCGCTGGTTGCTACGAAGATCAGTACGCCCAGAAACCAGAATGCGGCTCCGAAAGCAATTTCCAGTTTCATCTGGTGGCCGGTATCCTTTTCTTCCATTGCCACGAGGTAGATAATGAGCTTTTTAAGCGCAACATATATAGCAATGAGGATGATCAGCCATGAAGCATAAGTAAATCCGCTGAAGAAAATCTGGTTATAGGCTTCCTCATTAGTGTCATACTGTACCAGCAGGTAAGCCTGGCTGTAAGTTTGTCCGATGCTGATAATTAATCCTGAAAACAGAAAAACGATCACGAGGATCAGGATATTCAGGCCGGTGTTTCTTTTTCTGTATAATGCAGGCAGCACACAGAAATTTAGCAGAAGAAAGGTAAAGTACAGGATAGAATAGCGGAACAATTCTGGCAAAAAATAACCTGACACGTAGTTGAAGCTGATTTTGGCATCTCTAAACTGGTAAGGTATATTGTTATTATCCGAACCATTAGAAATCAGCATCATGATGGCAAAGCCATATATGATGCTTGCTGCCCAGAATTCTATTTTATTCAAGTCTTTGATGTTCATTTTGGTAGCGGAGGCTGAAAGGCTGAGTTTCATTGATTGGTATTTTGTTTAAATCTTGTACAATACTACAAATGGTTTATATGTGATTTTATAAAATGTGATGAATGCCCAAAAAAATGTGACGAATAGGTAATTATGGGTAAATTGCGTTTTTATTTTATATCATATGATAGTTTACGGGATACCGAATTGTAATACAGTTCAAAAAGCCAGGGCCTGGTTAACGGCTAATGGTTTTGAATATACGTTTCATGATTTTAAAAAGGAGGGCATTACAGCTAAAAAGCTGCAGGAATGGTGTTCCACTTTTGGCTGGGAAACAGTTTTAAACAAAAAGGGCACAACATGGAGGAAATTAATGCCTGCAGCACAGGAAGCCGTCAGGGATGAAAGTGCTGCGATAGCCTTACTGCTGGAGCATAACAGTGCGATTAAACGTCCGGTAGTAGAATTGGATGGAAAGGCAGTACTGATCAGCTTTAATGAAGAACAATATGGACAATTGTTAAATAAATGAATCTTTTAAGTGTTAACATTTGTTAAAAGATAGTACATGCTAACAAACTAAATTATATTTGAATATGCTTAAGAGGTTAATTATAGTAATGCTGTTTGCATTGCCACTACATATATTTGCGCAGACCGGTATCAGCGGTGCGGTTTTCGATTACGAAAATAAGAGTTTCCCTTTGCAAAAGGTTAGTGTCCGTAACCTGAACAATAAAAAGGTAGTACTGACAGGTGCTGCTGGCCAGTTTACTATTCAGGCAAATAAAGGCGACCTGCTGGAGTTGACACTGCAGGGCTATCATACAGATACACTTTACCTGACCGATTTACAGGCCAAGACTATTTATCTGCCTACATCGTCTACCGACCTTAAAGAGGTGAAAATAAGAAGTGCTAAGCTTTCGAGGGACCTGAACCTTAAGAACCCTACCAATGCTAAGCCATATAAGCGTGTTTCTGGAATTCAGCCTAAACAAAATGTTGGTCGTGCCGGGGGGGTGGGGATTGCCTTTGGTGGAGGTAAAGCCAGACGCGAAAGAGAAAAAGTTGCTGCGCTTGAATTGAATGATGTCTATGAGACCCAGATTGCACAGTATTTTAGTGAAGAACATGTGAAGGACTTGATTAAGCTGGATGGTCAGGAGCTGAAAGATTTCATCGCACTGTACAGGCCTTCTATTGCAAGGGTAAAGGCTGAAGATCCATTTAATTACGACTTTTATATCGCCCAGGCTTATCAGACATGGTTAAAGCTACCACCTGAAGGCCGAAAACTACCAGCTGTACCTACATCAAAGAGCAATTAGATGCTGTATAAAAACTATAATCCTACAAGCTAATGAATCACCCTTTTTTCCAAAAAACACTCCTTTCGGCGGTGTTTTTTGCATTTAGTCTCCATACTTACGGACAGCAACCGACATCTGTCAATAAGTACGATCCTCACGCTGCATTCAGCCCTCTCTTTTATACCCAAAGTGGAAACGAATACCGCTCGGCCAGTGGATACCCTGGTCCGAAGTATTGGCAAAATCGCGCTGATTATACTATTTCTGCTATTCTGGACGACCAGAAGAATACGGTAACAGGGACTGTTACGATTACCTACAAAAACAATAGTCCGGATAAACTGCCTTATTTATGGCTGCAGCTGGACCAAAATCTTTTTGAGCAAAACTCCAGGGGCAATAGCCTGATCAAAACCGGAAGCCGTTATGGTGCCAGAGGGGAAAAGCTAAACGGGGGGTATGCCATCACAGGACTTTCGGTATCACAGAAAGCTGTGCCTGTTAAATTTACTTCTATTACGGAAGATACACGTATGCAAATCCGCCTGGAGCAGCCTATGGCAGCAAATGGTGACTTGATTACGGTGAAGATGAACTTCTCTTTTGTTATTCCGGTTAATGGGTCTGACAGGATGGGGCATTTAACAACTAAAAACGGGGAGATATACACTATTGCACAATGGTTCCCCCGCTTGTCGGTATATGACGATGTATTAGGCTGGAACACTTTACCCTATTGGGGAGCGGGAGAGTTTTATTGCGAATATGGCGATGTGAACTATACGGTAACAGCGCCCGCGAACCATATTGTTATGGGCTCAGGAGAGCTATTAAATCCGCAGGAAGTATTTACAGCAGAGCAGCTGAAAAGATGGAATGCTGCAAAGCTAAGTGATAAAACTGTCGCTATCCGGTCGGCCGCAGAAGTTACTGATCCGAGATCACGCCCCGCAAAGCCGGTGTTGACCTGGAAATTTAAAATGCTGAACACAAGAGATGTTGCCTGGGCTTCTTCTAAGGCTTTTGTACTGGATGCAGCGCGGATAAACCTGCCCAGCGGAAAGAAATCGCTTGCCGTATCAGCACAGCCGGTAGAAAGCAATGGGCCAGAGGGTTACGGCAGGGGTGTGGAGTATGTAAAAGCAAGTATAGAACATTATTCAGGGAAATGGTTTGAGTATCCATATCCTATGGCAGTAAATATTGCTTCGAATATCAGCGGTATGGAATATCCCGGTATTGTTTTTTGTGGATGGGAAGCTAAAAATGCGGAGACCTGGGGAGTGGTAGACCATGAATTTGGCCATACCTGGTTTCCAATGATTGTGGGCAGTAATGAGCGTAAGTTCGGATGGATGGACGAGGGATTCAATACTTTCATTAACGGACTATCTACAGCGGCCTTCAATAATGGGGAGTATAAAAAACCGGCCGACGACCTGCATATGGCTGCAAGCTATCTTGCGAAAAAAAATCCGGAATATATTATGCTTAGCCCTGATGCAATGGAAGAAGATAATATCGGTATTAACCTGTATTCTAAACCAGGATGGGGGCTAGATATTCTGCGTAATCAGATTCTGGGTGCAGATCGTTTC
>JAATFQ010000061.1 GCA_015655115.1 Sphingobacteriales bacterium | reverse complement strand
GGGCATTAGCCTGCCTTAGATTATGTATTTATTGTTGCCAATTATTCTGCATCATTGTTGCCGATTATCCTGCACTATTGTTGCCAATTATTCTGTATTCCTAATTGCCATTTTCTCTGCATTATTAGTTACCGATTACACATGCTAAACTCCATTGTTGAGATTGAAAGTTTTTTTGAAGAAGATACTATCGAATTTGAAATATACGAACGGGATCTAAAAACAAAAAGAGCCGTTGAACGCAATATTGAAATCATAGGTGAGGCTATGAATCGTATACTTCAAGTTGAGCCGGATATCGCGTTAAGCAATACAAGGCAGATGGTTAACACCCGTAATAGAATTATACATGGATATGATACTGTTCAGATGAGATCATTTGGTCTATTGTTTTTCAGCATCTTCCTCTTCTTAAGTCCGAAATTGAAAATTTATTAGATGAATAAAATTCTTCAGATTTTCCAATCCTGAATGGTCAATCTGTATAGTGTCATATGATACTATCATCTTAATATCTTCACATGTATTTCATTTGATTGGAGTAGAAGACTAATAGTCTTTTGGTCGCTGGTTCGAGCTCAGCTGGACCCACCCGAGGGGTCAGGTCTGAAAATTCCAGATAGGCTATCTGAATAGTTGAGGATGAACAACATGGGATACTATGGTGATATACGGGAAAGGTGTGTTAAGAAATTTAGCTGAACAGCTTACCCTTGAATTTGAAAAAGGTTTTGATGAAAGTGATCTAAGAATTATACCACATTAGTATTAATTTCAAGCTTATATCCTTTTCCGCATATAACAACCATTTTGATATTCGGATCAAAGTCCAGTTTTTTTCTAAGTTTCGATATGAACATATCAGGAATTACATTAAATAGCTGTTGGATAAAGATAATAACGTGCTCCTGGTAGGCAACCCAACCTTAAATCGTGACATCTGGAAAATGCAGCAAAAAATAATTAATGGAAGAGCTCAACTCAATAATAGATAAATGTCTTGCATAGTTGGTAATTGAGACAGGTAAGCATTATTTGTATTTACTCTTTTCCACTTCAAACAAACCTGCAATGTCTTTAGCTGACAGCGGCTGCTCGTAGACTTTGATTAGATCCATCTGCCCGTGAAATACCCTTTCTGATGGAAATTCTTCATTACGACCAATCTGCCATGTGCTGGTATTAGAAAGATTAGCGGTACCATCAACTTTCGCTGTACCGGCTACTTTACCATCTATGTAAAGAGTCAATAAATCCCCCTCGCACACACCGGCGATATGATGCCATTTGTTTTTCCAATCTGCAGGTAGTTTCACCGTGCAATCGCCTCGTCCCCAGCCACCTGCAAAAAAGGTGAGGGTTTTGTTATTAGTAGTCTGCAATACATGGCTATCACCTTTTGTCAGCATATCTGTTAAGCCTGTTTCTTCGCCGATAGGGTAGACCCATGCCATCATAGTGAGGTTATTTTCCATTTGGTCCAGACTTGGAGAGTTCGGAACGTCCAGATAAGTGCTGTCGCCTAGTTGGATAAGATGTTCGTTTAGAAAATTTGATCCGCCGATCAGAATTGCGTTATTGTTATATCCGGAAGCATCTGCAACTTGATTACCATGTAATTTGTTAAGGTCTAAGTCTAAAAGTAAAGCTGCCAAAGGTGTTTCGTATACTTTGAATTTAACTTGCGCATTGCCTGCTTTTATGGTTTGTAAGCCGTTGTTAGTAGTAGTAAAGCGACGATTTATTGTTTTTTGCTGCCCGGGTAAAAGGTGAACTGTGTCCGTGTAAAGCGAATATTTGGTATTTTTGGTATTTCTATTCTGTGAATCACTTTTATGTGAAATTTTGTCTGGAGAACCAGTTAAAATGCTAATTTCTGGTGCGAAGGTTTGCGCTACTCCAGTAATATTTTTAATGCGATAGCTAATTTCCTGTTCGGCATTTAATTTTACAATTGGTTTTGCCGCCAGTTCAGTAATCTGAAAAGGTTGCGTGACTGGTTTTAAAGGTGCAACAACTTTAATTATAGTGGTTGATAATGGACTAGTGCCGATTTTTACTTTGCCCAATGCATATAGGCGACCGCTAGTGGAGTCTGTTATAGTAGCTCCCGGCTCTACGAGAGTATGTTTAGATAACCATGGTTTCCCGTTAGCGTAAATTATGACCTGTTTGGTTCCGAGGCTTCCTTCGTTTTTTAGAGTGAATTTTATTTGGAATTCTTCATTAGGATTTAATGTTTTTTTGCTGATGGTGTACTTTAACAGTTTAATATCGGCTTCTTGTTTGGTTGCTGAAAGTGATACGGGGTTCCTGTCTTTTGGCCAGGTTTGGATAGCATCCGGACTCATCACAAAGTCTAGTCGACCGCCTTTAGCTAGCAGCTCATGCGGAATATCCAGTTGATTGTACAATTGGTTGTTAACAGATAACGTCTGAACATATTTGTTTTTGGCGGATTGCTTTTGCGCATTAATCACCAGATCTTTTTGATTGGAAAAGTGCAGGGTAACGGATTCAAATATTGGGGCGCCAATAGCATAATTTGGGTTTCCCGGACTGAGGGGATAGAGGCCTATGGCGTTGAAGATATAGGCGCTAGACATAGAACCGAGGTCGTCATTGCCAGGCAGGCCGCCTGGTGTAGCAGAAAACCTGTTGAGCATGATATCTCTCAGCCATTTCTGCGTCAGTGCTGGCTTGCCTGCTGCGTTAAAAAGATAGGGTAAGTGTAAAACAGTTTCGTTGTCGTATAAGATGACGTTATTAGTCATTGCAGAATCCAGACGGTTCGAAAAGGCTATTGGGCCACCTAGTAAATTGATCAGGTCTTTTGCATTATGAGGCACAAAATAAGTGTATGTCCATTTGTTTCCTTCTTTGTAACCCGTCATTCCGGGGTTTACTTTATATTCATTACCTTGTCTGGGTAGCATAAACAGCTCCGAAGGATGGAAAAGGTTTCTGTAGTTCAATCCTCTTTTTTCCAGTAATTGCTGATCTGCGGTGTTTTTCATCACAATTCGGGAAAACTGTGACAGCGCCCAGTCATCATATGCATATTCTACTGTTCTGGTTACCGATTCCGATCTGGAGAAAGGTACATAGCCCAGCTGGTGATAGACTTCCATGTCATTTTTTACAAATGGCCCTTCTAAAATGCTTTTCCGCATTGCGGTATAAGCAAGGTTGCAGTTATAGCCGGTAATTCCTTTCAAGTACGCATCTACAATAATAGGTACTGCGTGGTTTCCTGTCATGGTTTCCGTAGGCAAATATCCTGTTTGCTCGTATATATTCAGCATTGATAAAATCACGTCTTTTTGCTTTTCAGGGTACAATAAGGTCAGCAGGGGATGTAATGACCTAAAAGTATCCCATGGTGAAAAGCCTCCATATTCGTTCTTTCCTTGAGTTTGGTATATTTTTCCGTCGGTTCCTCTATATCTACCATCTGCGTCAGAAACCACCCATGGAATCAGCAGAGAATGGTAAAGCGCAGTATAGAAAACCTGTTTGTTTGCTGAAGAAGGAGTTTCAACGTCAACCGTAGCCAATTCGGCAATCCATTCTTCATATGTCCTTTTATAAATAGCATCAAAGTCAAGTCCGCCAATTTCTGTATCAATATTATGCTGTGCACCTTCAAAATTTACTGTTGAAGAGCTGATTTTAAGAGATATGCTTTGCTCGCTTTCGTTTGATTTTTTGAAGGTTAATAAGTAGCCACCTTTAACGGTTTTGGATTCAATAATATCAGTTGAAAGATTAATTACAGTGTTACATAAAGTGGCTTGAATAGTGCGTTTTCCGCTCACACTGATACTACCCGCTTCTCCGATGTAGATTTGCGGTGTCACCTTTGCAGGAAACGTGAATTTTAAGATTCCTGTCCGGGTACTCACGGTAGCCTCGGCAGTGGTCTGGTTATCATTAAATACCACTTTGTAATAACCTGGCCTTGCTTGTTCTTGAGTATGACTGAAAGGTCGGCTATATTTTCCGGGTTCAAAGTTCTTTCCTTCCTCCACAGGGAGGATGAACACCTGTCCCGATGATCCTTCCGGGAAACCGCTAAAGTGCTTAAAGCAACTAAAAAAGAAAATGCTACAGTCGCTATAATCATATCCTTTAGCTCCGGTAACTCTCGTTTCCGGTGTCAGTTGAATATTGCCCGACGGCGCTACAGCGCCTGGATAAGTCCCTCCGTTACCTCCCCAGCTGGTCTGCACATTACTTTTTGTTGTACCAATAAATGGAATTACAAAAAGCGTATTTGCTTTTAGCCGTACACCATATTCCTCTTGTCCATAACTTATTGTAGTTCCGGCAAGCAGCAATAACGTAATAACTGGCAGAGGGGATAATTTAAAAAACATCAGGAATTAGATTTTAATATAAATTTTTCTTTTATCCATCAGGTAACCTACAAACCAGCAAAGCAGCATAAAGCTCACCGCAAATACTAGAGTGCCAAATGCGCCGGGGAAAATCACCTGGTAGAACACCTTGTTGATCCAATTGTAAAAACTTACACCATGCTGAACATGGATTAGTTGGAAGATCACAAGCAGTAATTCTGATAAAAGATAAATAGCCAGGGAGTTCCTTCCAAAAATCAGGAAAAAGTTTGTTCCCCATTTAATTTTTTTGAGTTCGATGGCATAAATCAGCACACCAAGGATTACTAAGTCCAAGCCAATCGTAAGCAGTACAAAAGAGCTGGTCCACAGTTTTTTAGCAATAGGAAAGAACTGTCCCCAAAATAAAGCTAATCCAATCATCAAGGCGCCCATCATCAATAACTTGGCTACACATTCAAAGTTTTTCCCCTTACGCTGGATATAAGCTCCGGCGAGGTAACCGCCAATCACGTTTACGATGCCTGTGAGTGTGCTCAATAATCCTTCGGGGTCAAATGCTATCGGCCCACCATGGTCGTGGTATAAATGTGCATTACCCAATATTAAGATATCCAGTTTGGTGGCTGCATTGCCTAACATGCTGTATTCTTCGCCCACTGCTCCGTATACGAGTAAAAATGCCCAATAGATTAGTAGAAGCGCTATAGAGATAATGATCGAAGTCTTTTTGGTGCAATAATGGACAATCAGGGAACCGAAAAAGTAACACAGGGCAATGCGCTGCAGTACGCCCATAATACGTGTGTTGCCCAACTGATTAAATGCCCAGGTTTCATGATCCCTGTGCATAAAAGGAAACCAATACATCAGGTAGCCTAGCAAAAAGATGATCACGGTGCGTTTAAAGATCTTAGCTAAAAAGGCAGGATTGGTATCGAACTTCTTCTTGGAGAAACTTAAAGCATTTCCTACAGCAAATAGAAAGGAAGGAAACACGAGGTCGGTCGGTGTGAAACCAATCCATGCTGCATGGTCTAAGGGTGACCATACCACTGCACCCGAACCGGGAGAGTTTACGATGATCATAAAACAGATAGTCATCCCCCTGAATATATCGAGTGTGGTAAATCTATTATTTGATAATTCCATAATGGCTTTCTTAAGGTATTCGCTGGTATTCAGTTATTGTATTTTGTAATGTTTAGGTGGTTCATTTCCAGTTCTATGTGACTCATCTCCAATTCTCTATAAATTAATTGGTCTTCAGTTTATAGTTGATTTTGCTGGATGCGGTTTCCATGGTTATTTTTAGATTACCCGGGACTTTTCCATCTTCATCATAAACCATGATTTCGTTTACACCTTCTTTAAGCCAAGGCTCCGGAATATACATGCCCACATCACCGAGTTTTTCTGGATATCTGCCCAGGTTATGCCCGTTGACCCAAACGGAACCATGCCCGAGCTCATAGGTATGAACACGCCAGATCAAATGTTGACTGGTAGCTTTTTGCATAAGGAATGTGGAGCGATAAAATTGTGGACCGATTAACGAATCGGCTGCTGCAAGAGGCTTCCAATTTATCGAAGAATCTTCGGGATCTACACCGCCTTTCATGTTCCATCCGGTTAAGACAGTTCCAATTCCCATCGCGTTTGTTTTAACTGGCTGATCTATGCCGCCTTCGTTACTTACGTTCTCAATGAAAACAGAAAGTTCAATCGGCTTAGCTAAAATAGTTTTATCTGTAATTTTATATTCGAATGGATGATTCCAGCCTTCATGTCTTAATACTTTTTTACCATTGATAAACAAAGTTGCATTTTCATCCGCACTTTTAAAGCTGATTAATAATTGTGATAGTCCTGTTTGAGGCTTAATTACAGTTTGGAACCAGCCATAACCTTCTTTGAGGCCGAATGCATCTGCTCCGATTTTGTATCTTGCAGTTTTGAGGGTATCGAGTAATGGTGGACTATTTTTAATGGCTGATGAATTTGGGGCAGATGTAAAATACCAGTTGTCGAGGGTAGCTATAAAAGGCCCGCCTTTTTTGATTGCAGTAATACCGGAAAGCCCTTTTTTGTCGACTTCTGTTATAGGACCAAGGTAAGAAACGAGTTTATCACGACCGTCGTGGGCGGTGAAAAAAGCTAGGTCATGCGTCCCTTTTTTGAGCTCTAGGGTCAGTTCTCCGCTTCTGATCTTCCAGTTAGCGACCATCTTTCCATCTACAAATACCGTTGCACGGTCGCCGCCATCTGTCTGTAAAGTATATTTACCAGCGGTTGGTGCGTTAAATTTTGTCCGGTACCAGGCAGAGTTAGTCAGGTTCCCATCCATACCCATCTGTAATGGATTTTCACTAGTCATCCATTTTCCGTTGTTGACGTCAGATGAGGCAAAAATTGATGCATCTTTATTTTCCCATGGAGTCAAATGGAGTGAGGTATCCTCGGCGGTATTTTTTGCAGAATCATTTGTAATTGCAGATTGATCAGGTAAACCTGATTCGTCAGTTAAACCAAATGCTGAGGTTAGTTTTTTTACTCCATTTTCCAGGTAAAGTACTGCTTGTTTATCTTTGGAAGAAGTTATTGGATAAGTTGCCGCGGCTTCAAATCCATTATTACTCAGCCTCGTTTCACCTAAATAGGAAATGCCAGTTACCATTACTTCCTGTCCGATTTCATCTGTAATCCATGTTTTGTCAGTCCCTGCTTTGTCCATCACCAGGATGCGAACCAACTGGTCACCTGTTTTAAACAGGTAAAGTGAGGGTTGTTCCGACGGATTAAATATGGTATTTAGGGTAACTTGGTTACCGGATACTTTCAGCTTACCAACTTTAGTAGGGTTAACAGGACTCTCACCAGTAGTTGTTAAAAAGGCTTTGTCAAGACTTATAATGGAAGCTTTTCCCTCGGTGATGAAATTCAGATATAACGGATCGCCAGCACTCGCTTCCACCACCAGTGTAGTGGTGCTGCGCTGTTTAACCACACTGTAGATTCTGGATAATCCCCAGTTCAGTTCTACTTTATCATTCAGTTTAAATTGATGTACAATAGGGTGGATTTCTCCCGGTAGTAAGTTAACCGTAAAAGGAGGTAAGCCCTGAACAGTAATCGTTTTAGTAATTGCCTTTTCAGCGGGGTTATCGAGGAAGAGTAAAGTTCCAGCCTCGCTAACTCTTGCGCTGACTTTTATTGTAGTATCTTTTGTTTGATTAAGCGACTTTTCTTGTGTTAGATATTGATAGTCTTTAGAGGCATCGGTGCTGTTTTCCAGAATTTCCTGGAAGCTGCGCGCAAAGTATCCTGCACGTTTAAAGATGTAGTAAACCGGACGTAAGTCCCCAGCCTGGCCAACTGCCGCGCCATAGTCGTAGGATGCTGCGTCTTCGTCGTTGTTGGTATAGCCGAAATTAGATCCGCCATGCGCCATGTAAATGTTATAACCGTTTCCGCCATGGGCAATGATTTTCCAGGTACGGCGGTCGTAGAGTGGTGCATCTGTAGGTTTAGCGCCATATTGCGAATACCACACACTCCAGAATTCTGTAGAAAACCATGGATTAGGTCTTTTCGGATCATCTAGTACAACCGTTCCTGCAGGATCACTTGCGTGGTGCACACCGCTGAAAAAGTAGGGTACCTCCATGCCCATAGCCAGTGATTTACTTTGCAGGTGTTTAAAGTAATTGTTAGGCATATCTGTTCCCCAGCCTTTGGGGTGTTCATTCTCCAGCTGCACTAAAATTATTGAACCCCCTTTATTGATCTGGTGTTTTATTACAATAGGCAGTAACCGGTCAAAGAACAGGTCTACATATTTTTCAAATTCTGCATTATCTTCTCTCACCCTCACACCCGGTTTAAAACGGAGCCAAGTAGGATAGCCACCCTGATCCCATTCAGCGCAGTAATAGGGGCCAACACGGACAATGGAATACATGCCCAGTTCTTTCACTAAGGATAGAAACTGGTCGAGGTTCTGATCTCCGCTAAATTCAAATTTTCCTTCTGTGGGTTCATGAAAGTTCCAGAGGGTATAGATCTCAATACAATTAAAGCCTCCTCGTTTAAGTTGCAGCAAGCGTTCCCGCCATAATTCATGTGGCACACGTGCATACTCCATACCTGCAGAAACTAGAAAGGTTCTTTTTTGATTAATCAGAAACCCTTTGCTGTCGAAGTCGCTAAAATTCTTTGCGGCAGGTAATGAATGAAACATATGGTCGTTCACTAATTCCTGTGCATGGGCAACTGTAATAGAAGATAGTGCAAAAAGGAGCGGAAGAAGCGGTTTGCAAGGTCTCCTTTTGTAGCTAAATGGTTGTTTTACTGCACTCAATTTATTTCGCATATGCTGCTGTTATCGTATCGTTGTATTTAGTATAAAGCTTTGCAACAACCTCAAAAGAGTTGCCTTTTATTTTGTCAGAATAAGCATTGTTATGGAGATTAACCCATTGCCATTCCCAGTTTTTTACATTTTTATCAAAAGCCTTTAAGTCGGCTGTTTTACCTGCTTTGAGCGACTGATCGAGGGTTTTAAAGAACATTTCCCATCTTGGTTTGTAATATCCCTTGATGAGTCCTGCCCATTGGCGGTTAGAATATTCTCTTAAACCGCTTTCTTTATCACCCCATAAAGTAACCAGGTCCCTTGCATTAAATTCGTATAAGTTTTTCTCTTTTTCTGTAACTCCGTTTGCTCTTGCTTCATTGATCCATTTGCCCAGCAGGAAATCTTTGCGGGTATCCAGTAGCATGTCCATATCATCCAGTAGCTCAAGGAATTCTTTACTGTATTTTTTAAACGCAACCTGATCTTTAGTCTGGTAAGCTGCGGCCATTTTCTGCTGCAGCGGACTCGCATAGTTGGCTAGTACTTGTCTGGTTACATCTACCAGGTCGTATTCAAAACCATCACTGGTTTTAACTTCATCGGCACCAGCGTTAAATAACCCCCAGGCTTTAACTAATTTAAGCGGGTCATAAGATAATCCTGTCAATACCCTGTCGATTTTATTCTCGAACGTTGGGCGCGCTACGATAATCGATTCATTTCCACCCTCCGTCAGTCCACCGCTATAAACTGTGTTCAGCAAGATATTCCATGCCTCATCCAGTTGTGGTACTTGTTTGCCATACCTGCGTTTTGCATAATCTTTTAACCATGCTTCCACATCAATAGGCGTATCTCTCCATACGTTTTCGAGCATCAGGCCAAATAAAGCAGGGTTCTGTTCGATACCTTCAGGTGCCAGTCCGATCCCCACCATCTTTTTAGATTCGGGATCATGCAATGCAATAGAAGGATCTGCTGCTACATGGCGCATTCTGCCAAACAGACTGATGTTGCCACCAAAGTTCTGCAGCATATTCCAGATCCAGGGTTTGCCATAATACGCATCCGTCCGGTTCCATACCGGGTGTGCGTCGCTATATAAATCAAGGATTATCATTTGATCGTCCGGTACCGCATTCAGCAAAGCTTTCACCTGCTGTGGCTGCCAGAATTTATTGTTGTAATGAAACATCCATCCCTGCATCACCCAAATTGCTTTAGGGTCGGCGGCAGACATTGAGTGGAAAACCTTTTTACTCATATCACTCAGATAAGTCGAGTCGTTAGTAGGCGGGATGTTTTCGTTAAATGTATCAGATGAATACAGGTGATCTGTTCCAAATTCTTTAGTCTGTGTTTCAATGTATTGTTTTCCGATTTTCTCGAATAATGTATCTTCTGGATCCAGGATAAACACATCTGGAAAACCAGCATCCCAGTTAGTTCTTTTTACTTTGGCTGTTGGGAACTTGTCTTTAAACGTCGGCGGCACGTGACCGGTAAAGGCGGATAAAACAGGTTTCATCCCAAAAGATCTTTCACGTTCGAGGATTTTTTTCTGCAATTCTTTATGCGAGTCCATCCAATGTTGTGGCAGTGGGCCACCCCAGGCGTCAATGTTACCCATCCATAGCCAGGAAAAGTAAGCAGGACCGCTAAAAAAGCCTTCGAGTTCTTTATCAGTAAAGCCCATTGAGCGGTACACGTCTCTCCATATTGCTTCTTCACCGGTAATGGCTAAAGGCATGTTGATGCCGTTTAAAGCCATCCAGTCGATCTCTTTCTGCCAGCGTTCCCAATTCCACCATGCCATGGTATAGTTGAAGGTGCAGTAGTTTAAATAGTAACGGTAATTGTAAGGTGTGTTCTTGTGGATTTTTACAGGTATTTCCGGTAAAACATCAGGAATATTCAAGTTAGTACCGTTCCATCCAATATCGCTCGAACAGTAGTTTTTCAGGTAATAGTTTAATGCAGAAGCAACGGATAAGCCGTTGTTGCCGCGCAGTACAATTTTATTGTTTCTGGACTCTAGTTCAAAGACATCTTTTTCATTTTCTTTGGGGATTTCTTCTACAATGAATTCTCCGGCACGGTTAGATACAATGCGTTTTAAAAAGGCAGCGGTGTTTTGCTGGTCTACTTGTGCTATGGCTGTTGAACCTGTCGTTATGACTGCCAGAAACAATAAAATGATATACTTATGCATAGTAATTTTTAAAAATTAGGGTTTTGTACCAATACGCCGCCAGCTTTGTCAATTTCCACTTGTGGGATTGGGTAATAATAGTGTTTAGGACGAATAAAAGTAACTGTTTTTCCCTGATCTACGGGTGCTTTTGATACGGCAAGGTTATAAATCGCGGCAATATCAACCAATCCGGTTTTATCCCAGCGCATTAAGTCCTGATGTCTTTCGCCTTCACCGGCTAGTTCTACACGTCGCTCATGGATCAATTGTGTCATGCCAGCACCCACTACAGGAGGTAATAATATAGAAGCTCTGCGGCGGACCTGGTTAATGAGTGCATCACCGGCACCAGCGCCTTGTGTACGGATTTTAGCTTCAGCAACCAATAGGTAAATGTCTGCAGAACGCATCAATGGAACCGCATAATTATGGTCAACACCATTTCCTTCAGCAGAACCGAAAGGATAGAAGACTGCATATTTACGGAAGGCAAAACCGGTAGACGATAAGCTGCTTGTAAATGTTTGATCTTCCACTCCATCACCGATATTTATCTTATCACCAACACTAAGCAGGGTAGCCGCTTTGCGGGAATCGTTTGCTTCGAATTCGTTGGCTAAGCCTTGTAAAGGCTGACTAAATCCATATCCTCCCCAGGCTCTTGGGATGTAGTATATGGTGTAGTCGTTTTGTACAATGTTTTGCAGGCCTTGAACAGAGAACAGGATTTCTGTGCTGGTTTCATTAGCGCGGGTAAAGTTTTCCTGGTAAGTAGCAGCTAAATTATAGTTTGAATTATCAATTAAACGCTGACCAGTAGTAATGGCTTGCGGTAATTTCTCCCAGTACATGTACAGTTTGGTTAGTAGCCCTAAAGCGGTTCCTTTGCTCACACGGCCTCTATCTGTTGCACCGTAAGACTCAGGCAGGAGGTCAACTGCTTTCAATAAATCAGCCTCAATTTGTTTCCTAACTTCTTCAATGCTCGATTTTGGCTTATTAAAAGTTTTGTCAATAAAATCCTGATCGGAGATAATTGGTACATCACCATAAATCAACATCAGGCGCCAGTAACCAAAAGCACGCATAAAGTAGGCCTCGCCCATGCTTCTGTTCCTTACTGTCTCATTCATCGTTTCAATTTTAGGGATATTGATAATCGCATTCGTGGAACGGTTAACCGTTTCATATTTATACGACCAGCTATATCTAACCTGGGCATTTGACGCATCGTAGGTTAAGTTTTCTATGGCTTCATCCTCCGAGTGGTCACCTGAGCGCCAGTAATCATCAGACGCGACATCAAAGGTGGTTTCAGCATGACTGATATAGTCTTCCTGCTCTAGCAAGCTATAGATTCCAGAAACCGCATTTACAGCATCGGTTTCATTTCTAAAATAGTTGTCTGTATTATAAACACCTTTCTGGTCAAGATCCAGGTTCTTTTTACAGGCTGCACTTAAAAGTACAATCGCTGTCAGGACAAGAATATTTATTTTCGTTTTCATAGGATTATAATTTAAGGGTTAAACCAAACGTAAATGAACGTACAGAAGGATACTGTGCTACGTCAACACCTCTTTGCCTGTTGCCATCCGTATAACCCAATTCTGGCGTATAACCGGTGTATTTTGTAAGCATAAACACATTCTGTCCGGTTACATATAACCTAAGGCTGCTAAACGTTGCTTTTTTAACCAGCGATGATGGGAATGTATAGCCTAGTGTGATGTTCTTTAGGCTAAAATAACTGCCATTCTCGATGAACAAATCTGATGTCCTGTAGTTGTCATTAGAGCGGTCGAGCGACATTCTCGGGATCGTGTTGCTCGTTCCCGGGCCGGTCCAACGTCCCAGTGTTTCGCCATATAAGTTGAAAGAATAGGTAGGGTCGATCCCTTGCATTCTATCTGCATTGTACAAATCAATACCAAATACACCAGTGAAATTAGCCGCCAGATCGAAGTTTTTATAAGATACGCTTCCTTGTAAGCCCATCGTAGCGCCAGGGTTTGGATTGCCAAGGTAAGTCCTGTCTTTTCCGTCAATTAAACCATCACCATTGATATCTAAGAAACGGACATCTCCCGGTTTAATAGAACCTTTACGCGAATCATTTGCCAATGCAGCATCATTGTCGATTTCCGACTGTGTTTGGTATAATCCATTTGTTTTCCAGCCGTAAAAAGAAGAAATAGATTGCCCTTCATATGTTCTTGAGATTTCCTGGCTAGAACGGCCGTAAACTTTTGAAGAGATGTAAGCGCTTTCTCCATAAAGTTTAGTGATTTTGTTTTTAATGAACGATCCATTTACGCCAATAGAATATTTCACCTCATCGCCAGCATTGTAATTGATTTCTGCCTCAATACCACGGTTGTTCATCTGTCCCGCGTTCACGTCAGAAGCAATCGTGGTACCCGCAGTACCAACCTGAACCGCAGGTATCAGCATTTCTTTAGTATCCTTATTGAAATAAGTTACTGTAGTATTCAATTTGTTTTGCAAGAATCCTGCTTCAACACTTACGTTAGTCATCGCTGAACGTTCCCAGGTAATATTAGGATTGGCTGTTTTAGTTATTGCTGACCCATTATATCCTGCGCCGCCGAAAGTATAACCGTTCGTTCCATAGGTATTTCCAACAAGGATAGAACTTACATATTGGAAAGGCGTTACGTTTTGGTTACCCAATTCGCCCCATCCACCCGTTACTTTCAAATTGCTGATCCAGTTTACGTCTTTCATGAACTTTTCATTAGAGATTCTCCATCCCACAGAAAATGCCGGGAAATATCCCCATTGGTTACCCGGTGCAAACCGTGAAGAACCATCTGCTCTAAACGTTAAAGTAGCCAGGAACCTGCCATCATAATCATAAAAACCTCTGGCAAATACAGATTCTAAAGCGGTAGGGTCATCTGTCGTACCAGATGCAGTTAATAACGTGTTACCTTGATTTAGCACGCGCTGATCAAATGCGGTGTTATCATAGCCAATTCTCGCAGCACTGAAGTTGCTCCCCTGGAAATTCTGTCTAGAATAACCAGCAGTAACCGTTAAGTGGCTTTTATTGATAGTTTTATCATACGTAAGGAACAAATCCAATAAATTAGAATGCGATTCCAACTCCGACTGGGTCAGGCTCGAATTGGTTGTCGGCCTTGCCTGGTTCACATCCAGGATGCTAAAATTGTAACCTCTTGTAATTGTTCCGTCAAAACCATAATTGGCACGGAATTTCAAATCTTTCATGATGTTCACTTCAGCAAACACATTCGCAATTACCCTGTATTTACGAGTGTAAGCATCTGTCTGCTGAATCGTTGCGTAAGGATTGTTAATATCTCCCAACTGATTAGCGAATGCTTTAGAAGTACCAAATGTACCATCTTCATTTACCGTAGGGATTGCCGGGTTAAAACGTAAAGCCGAGAAAAGCAAACCAGTTTGTGAATCATTATTGTTGAATGAATTACTTTCTGTATATGTTCCCTGCACGTTTTCGCCCACCCTGAACCATGGTTTTATTTTGTGTTCAGAATTTACACGGGAATTGAAACGCTTAAATCTTGCTTTATCAATTACACCTTTCTCATCGTACATGGAAGTTGCGAAATAATAAGTTGAGGTCTCATTACCCCCCTGGATATTTACATCACCGCTGGTCACTTTACCTGTTCCTAAGATTGCCTTTTGCCAGTCTGTACGTTGTGTAGCATAATAAGTATCATCCCATGGTGCCTCAATCGTAGCATCATCATTAGTGTATCGCTCTCTTTTAAGCGTATATAAGTCCGGCGCAGATAATAAATCTAAGTAGTGGGTAGTATTAGAAAAACCAGTGTATGCATTTACCGAAGTAGATAACTTCTGACTGTAATTTCCTTTTTTAGTGGTCACCAATACTACGCCATTCGCTGCACGCGTGCCGTAAATCGCACTGGATGATGCATCCTTTAATATCTCTACTGAAGCAATATCGTTAGGGTTCACATCACTTAACGCATCAGGATTGCTGGAAGGAACCCCGTCAATTACTACCAAAGGATTGGCATCATTGATCGTTCCTGTACCACGGATCCTGATACTCGGCGCAGCACCTGGCGAGCCATCGTTACGTACGATGTTCACACCTGCAGCACGGCCGTCTAAAGCTTGCGTAACTGAAGCTATCGGTAAGTTCTGGATGTCACTACCCTTTACGCTGGATATAGACCCTGTTACGTCCACTTTTTTTGTAGTACCGTAACCAACTACAACCACTTCGTTTAGGTTCTGGTTGTTTTCAGATAAGATTGCTGAGATTACCGATTTACCACCAATGGGTACCGTAGCTTTCACGTAACCGATATAAGTAAATTCAAGTATGCCATCTACAGGGGCGTTAAGAGTAAATTCTCCATTGCTGTTGGTGGTAGTTCCTATAGTAGATCCTACCAGTTTTACGCTGACCCCAGGTAGTATACCACCTTTTGCATCGGTCACTTTTCCTTTTACGGCCGATTGTGCGAGGGCGGTTTGAAATTGTGCAGTGAGCAGGACAAGCAGCATAATCACTACTTTAAATGGCCGGTTAAACCTAAACGAGAGGCGGGCATATAAAAATGCGAAAATCGTCTGTAAATGTTTCATCAAATAATTTGGTTTGAATGCTGGATGGAAAATACCGGGCGTGTTTAAAATTGCCCGGGCATAACACGGTCAGCACAAATGAAAATAAGTTTGTTTGTTCCTGGAAAGCGCAGAGTCTTTCTGCCGTTTATGGAGGCGGCTACGAATCTGATGTGTAAGTCTTTTTCATGGTCTGGTTTTTAGTTTTGTAATTGGTGGTTTGTTGGTATCTATAGTTAATGACTAGTGGTTCGTTAGTCTTAAGCAGTGCGTTTAATTGAAAACTGTTCATTGAATCAGTTCAAAAAAATAGTGTTATTTTAAAGTTATGTAAAAAAAACAAAGTAAATCAAGTTATTTCTTGTTTTTTTTATAAAACGGAGTGTAATTAAGCGTATTTTTATAAAAATAGTATGACTTATTATAAAATTTTATAGAAGTTTACTATTTTTACTGTCATAGCTATATTTAATACGCGATCAATATGGAAATAACACTTCGGCCTGATTATTTTTCCGTGGATGAAAAAAGACTCCATGAACTAAGTAATATGGAGAGAAAAAAATACCTGCAGAAAATTAAGATTCTTAAATATGTATACGAGAATGAGGCGACTACTGTTAGTGAAATTTTCACTGCAGTAGGGATTAGTTCTCCTACGTGTTTAATCCTACTTAGTGAGTTGATTGCAGAACATGTTTTAGAGAAAAAAGGAAAAGGAGAATCCATGGGTGGCAGAAAGCCTGATTTTTATGTGCTCAAAGATGCAACCTTTTATATTGTGAGCATTGATATGGAAAAGTTCAGGACAAGGGCCGCAATCCTTGACAATAACAATAACTATATCACAACAATTCATACTTTATCCAAAGGAATCAGCAAAGATGAGTCGGCCGTTGCAGATCTTCATCTTTTTATTAACGGAATGATTACTTCTTCTAAAATCGATAAAACCAAGCTGGTTGGAATAGGAATTTCAATGCCTGGACTAGTTGATGCAGAAAGGGGAACAAATTACACCTACTTAAAGTCGGACGATAAAGAAAAAACCCTGCAAGAATATTTAGAAGCTAAGTTTGACTACCCTGTATTTCTGCAGAATGACGTGAAATGCGCCGCTATAGCCGAAAGCAAGCATGGCCTGGCCAAGGGAATCAGTGATGCCCTTGTCGTATTGATGGACTGGGGTGTCGGATTAGGCATCATCATGGATGGCAAAATGCGTAAAGGCAGCAGGGGTTTTTCCGGAGAAATCGGCCATATTCCGCTGATGGATGAAGGTGCATTATGTTATTGTGGTAAAAAAGGATGCCTGGAAACAGTAGCATCAGGTATTGCACTCGCAAGGATGGCCAAAGAAGGCATTAAATCAGGGCAGCATTCTCTGCTCAATGAATTATCAGATCATGAAATTGATAAAATAGAGCCCCATCTGGTGATTGATGCAGCGAATAGGGGCGACCAATACGCGATTAGCATCTTATCGATAGTGGGCAGTAATCTCGGTAAAGGGATTGCGACTTTGGTACAGTTATTTAATCCTGAAGTCATTATTTTGGGCGGTAAAATGGCTGAAGCAAAGCAGTATATTACCATTCCTATTATCCAGGCGATTAATACGTACAGCATGACGGAAATTAGGGAGAATACAACAATAGTAACCTCCGGGCTTGGTCAGGATTCCTGCATTTTAGGAATGGCGAGCATTGTCATCAATAATATTCTCGAAAGGCAAGTCAGGTTTGGCGAGGCACAGTAATGTGTCGGTCATGCCTTGCTCATTGCAGTTTGGTCATATAGTTAGCTATGCTTGCGCTATTTAAATATTAAAGGATAGCTATATTTAAGAACTTGGTCAGACAGCGTCTGACTAATTGATGTAAGTTGCCCTTTAAGTAGGGTTTTAAAGTACCCAAACTTTAAATGTCTGGTTACTTCTGACTTTAGCTGTTATATCTTTTAATTATTTATTTTCAGTAGTTAATACTTCCTGATCCTGCTTAAAGTTTCCCGGGAAACCCCGAGATAAGCTGCAATTGTCCTTAAGGGTAAACGGGCAAGTAATGTGGGATAAGTTTTTATAAAGTGCTCATATTTTTCTAACGCTGTTGAACTTATATTTAAGTAAATCCTATGTTGACTGGCATCGTAACTTCTGGTTAGCAGTTTATCAATAAGTCGCCGTAAATTTGGTATTTTTATCAGCAGCAAATCGAGATTTTCCTTTGATATTAAAATCACCTCAGAGTCTTCAAGCGCATCAATATTACTTTTTGAAGGCTCGCCTGTATGATAACTTTCATTATCGTTTACCCACCAGTTCTCTACTGCAAACCGGAGTATATGTTCATTGCCATCATTACTGATCCGGTAGGACCTGAGGCAGCCTTTAATTACGAAACAGCTATATCTGCAAACCTCTCCTTCATGTAAAAGAAATTGCCTTTTCCTGATTTTTCTGTAGATATGGGCTTTACGGACCATTTCTATTTCTTCAGCCGTCAACGCTATCTGGTTGGTAATATAATTTATAAAGACCTCGAACATGTGCTCAAATTTAATTATAAAAATTAAAATAGATCCTGCCCCGGCATGTTCATCTCAAAATCTGCACTATCGGTGATAAATGTCACTAAAAATTGATGTCAAATCTCCTTGGACTAACACACGGATATTGGTCAATTTCGTAGAAAAATTATAGTTATGATACCTACACAAATAAAAGCTATCACTGTAGATGAGCATGATGAGCACCGTCTCGCTATTCGAACTGTTGATCTCAGGCCTGCCAGGCAAGGAGAGGTTACTATCCGGGTTAGTGCTATTTCACTCAACCGCGGAGAAACTAGAAGAGCATTAACTACCAGCGTAACCGGAACACGTCCGGGCTGGGATTTTGCAGGAACGATTGAAAATACAAATGGTGTGGAAGGTGCACCTATTGTAGGCACCCGTGTTGTTGGCTTGCTGGAAATCGGATCATGGTGTGAGCAGGTTCATGTTCCATTGAGTTCAATTTCAGTCATTCCAGAAGGAATTACCGATGCACAGGCGGCATGCCTTCCTTTGGCGGGTTTAACTGCTTTGCATGCCCTGCGTAAGGGCGGTTTCCTCCTTGGTAAAAAGGTATTGATCAATGGGGCAAGTGGGGGAGTAGGACAGATGGCTGTTCAACTTGCTGCTTCTGCCGGAGCAAAGGTTTATTCACATATCAGACAAGCTGGTCAAAAAAAACTAGTGGAGGAATCAAGCACGGGGGCAGTTGTAATCGGAGATTCACTTAACGAAGCAAAACGATATGGCCCTTTTGATTTTATCCTTGATTCCTTGGGTGGATCAGCGCTATCAGCTGCCCTGGGTATGCTAAAGAAAAATGGGACATGTATCACAATAGGTGCGTCTGAAAGTGCGTCTGTAACCTTTGATAGCAACATCCTATTTTTTAGCTCACCAGGTGCCTCTTTGAGGTCGATGCATATATTTCACGAGATTTCCGCTGCCGGATCAATCTCTGACGATCTGGCAATTTTGCTGAGTTTAGTGAAAAATGGTAACTTGAAAATAAATATTGGTGTAGAAGAAGAATGGACAGAAATCTCAACTGTGGCTGAGGCATTAATAGCACGAAAGTTTAGCGGGAAAGCAGTTCTGCATTTGCCACGTCTTATTTAAAATCAAAATTACTAGCTGCTCACAGCTAAGAATGTTATGTTGATTTGAGTATTTAGATTGGAAATCGAAATTGCTGGTTTCTATCGTTTAGATATTTACGCTGGTTTCTTTTGCCAGATCTGCCATTAAACACAAATCAGGTAGAAAAAGGTTCTAGAAGCGCCCAATTAAGCCCACTTCTAAAAAGCCGTTTTTAATAGGCTGTGGTTTAGCTGGTTTGTGACTCTGAATGGTCAGATTGAGCAACAAATTATAATAGTCTCTTTTGAATTAGTCGTTGTCAAAAAAAATCGATTAAGTATCTGTTGCATATCGTCCCCAGGTTAAGAGGAGTTCGTTACCCAATTAATTGCATAATGCCGTTCGAAAAGTATGCCGGGATTCACAAGTATAAATAAGGGATCAGCGGATTGTGGGATTTGTTGAATATGATATTGAAATCTTCTATCCATAAATTTTTATTTTTTGCTGTTGTGTAGGTAGTTCTGGCTACACTTTTTACAGTTTAGGCTAATTTTTGGTTAACATCTTTCCTGAACTTTGTACGAACAAGAAAGAGTTTCTTTTGGTAAAAAAAGAATTTGTATTGGAAAAAAGTATATCATGCTATCAATGATAAAACTCATAGAATTTAGTTATTCTGGTATCTAAAAGAATCCATTCTTAAATAAAAATTTACGGGATAAATTGTTAAAAAATGAATCAATTTGAAAATAAGACACGCAATATTGAAAGTGCGTCACTTATGAAGGCTATCCGGCAATACGAGTTCGGTGGCCCTGAGGTACTGCGTTACGAGGATGCACCAATTCCAGAGCTTAAGCCCGGTGAGGTACGAGTCCGAGTCTACGCGATTGGTATCAATCCCCCAGACTGGTATCTGCGGGACGGTTATAAGGCGTTACCTCCTGAATGGCAGCCTAAGGTGACTTTTCCCATTGTCCTGGGAACAGATATTTCGGGTGTAATCGACGCAGTTGCTGACGATGTTACAGAATTCACCGTTGGTGACGAAGTGTATTCGATGGTTCGCTTTCCAAGCGGAATGATGGGTGACAGCATGGGATATGCTGAATACGTTAATGTGCCAGTGTCGGAAGTTGCACTCAAGCCAGCCGGCATTGATCAAGTGCATGCTGCCGCAGCGCCGATGTCGCTGCTCACCGCATGGCAGTTCCTGATTGAACTGGGACATAACGAAAAGAATGCACTTCAGCCGGATCAGCATAAGCCTGTGGCACTTGAAGGCAAGAGAGTGCTTATTAATGGCGCTGGAGGTGGTGTTGGGCACTTTGCTGTGCAACTGGCAAAATGGAAAGGCGCGTACGTTATAGCTGTAGCATCAGGTAAGCATGAAGCGTTCCTGCGAGATCTCGGAGTCGATGAATTCATAGATTATACCAAGACTGCTGCAGAGGAAGTCGTACATGACCTTGATTTAGTCATGGATACTGTAGGAGGCCCGGCAACTGGTCGTTTCCTGCGCACCCTAAAGCGTGGAGGTGCTTTGTTCCCAGTATTTCCTTTAGGTTTTTCTGACACAGCGGAGGCTGCGAAACGGGATGTTACAGTTTCGGCAACGCAAGTTCGCTCAAGCGGTAAACAGCTTACGCAGATCGCACCTTTGCTGAATGACGGAACAATCCGGGTAATCATTGACAGCACATTTCCACTTTCGGATGCCCGCTATGCACACGAACGTGCCGCTCAAGGAAACATTCAAGGCAAGATCGTGCTGACTGTAGCATGAGAATTTAATTAACAGTAGGCTGTCTTAATTTTGGGATAGCCTTTATTTAAATGAGATAGCTTTATTTAAAGATACGATTAGACAACAATGAGTGATTATTTAAATCAACCAATTGGTATCCAAAACACATTATGAACGTCAAAGAATTAGAGGACAGGATTTCTCTCAAACAACTTGTTGATAGCATTTCGATCCTGGGTGATCAAAAAGATTTTAAGGGTCAGGTACAGCTATTTACTGAAAACGCGGTGTCAGAAACATCGGTAGCAGGAACTATGATATTAAAACTAGAAGGCCGGAAAGGAATGGCAGAAGCTTTCAGTAATTTTCTTGAAGATTTTGACACTGTATATCATTTTAACGGTCAACATGTAGTTTCCATACAGGGTGATAAGGCTACTGGTACGTGTTATTGTACGGTTACTTTAATCGGCAATGAGGAAGGCAAAAAGATGAAGACCACTATTGGGGCAATTTACGGGGACGACTACGTCCGCGTCCACAACCGTTGGCTAATCGCCAGAAGAATAGGGAATTTCTACTGGCAAGAGAAACGTGAGCTAAGTTAGGAGATGGCATACTCTATTTTAAAAGATTAATGTTAAATTGGCATACATCATGAAAGTTAAATTGCATCCAACTGTTTTCAAAAGCATTTCAGCATATATGCGTGATATGGGCATGCCCAAACCACTGCACCCTTTGGTCGCGCTGGTGAAATATGATAGTGATAAGATAAGCCGTGCAAACGCCGGACGAAGTTTTCTGGTTGATTTCTATAAAGTTTCTTTCAAGGAGGATTTCAGCGGCCAAGTGAAATATGGACAAGGTTATTATGACTTTGAAGAAGGAGGCCTGGCTTTTCTGGCGCCAAATCAACTCATCACCATGTCAACAGAGGAAAGCTGTTACGAAGACGGGTACAACTTGTATTTTCATGCTGACCTCATTCGCAATTACCAGTTGGGAAAGAATATCCATCAGTATGGTTTTTTCGCTTATGGTGTGAACGAAGCACTGCTGGTTTCAGACAAAGAAAAAAAGGTACTTGTGGGACTGTTTGAAAACATAGCATCCGAGCTGAATAATAATACGGATTCCTTTAGCCAGGATGTGCTGGTCTCCCAGATTGAATTGTTGCTTAATTATAGTAACCGCTTTTATAATAGGCAATTTCTTACCCGCAAAGCAGTGCATAATGATCTGATCAGTCAAATGGACAACTATCTGGAAGATCATTTCGTGAAACAAGTGGGGGGTATCCCCACAGTTCCCGAAGTGGCCAAACAGCTGAATGTTTCACCAAGATATCTTTCAGATATGCTGAAATCGTTGACCGGACATAGTGCACAACAACATATCCATGATAAATTAATCGAAACAGCCAAAGAGGTACTGAGTTCGACACGATTGACAATTGCCGAAGTCGCTTACCAATTGGGATTTGAGCATCCACAATCTTTTAATAAGTTATTTAAGCGCTACACAAATCTATCACCGAACGCCTTTAGAAAATCTTTTAACTGACCACTTATATACAAAATATTATCCGGTCCCCTTGCAAAACTATGTATGTAGATATCTCCAGATACAAGCATTTTCAATTTAACTGTCTGACCAAATCAATTTAGTAGGGTATATTGCCTTTTCTCAATTTCAATACCACATTTTGAATAGGGGCTGCAAAAATCAGTGTCAAAATCAGGCATAATAATCCGATCAGCATTATGTCGTAATAATCTCTGGTAGAACGTGCCAGGATCTGTTCCTTTATCAGGTTATTTAAATAGGCATTTGACGCTCCTTTCACCGTATTTGCGTCGATGCCTGTACTAAGATAAGCATTTTGTATGTTTTGCATGGTGAGTGACAATTGGGGATTGGTCTCGCTGACCGACTCCATAACTTTATCCCTAACGACGGCTTTAGTATATAATTGGACTTGATTATTGATGGCTGAACTCATGCAGAACCCAACAAATCTTGCGAAAATACCAATTAGGGAGGCATTAAAGGCTATTTTTGCCGGTGCAGATGATGCGGTAAAAGATACTATAGGTACAAACAATATACCAGTAGCAATTCCGTAGATGAACATAGGCAAAATAAAATCCTCAGTTGCACCGGTAACTGATACAAACATTAGCATATAGATGTAGTACAATGCCATAACCGCAAATCCTGCAATAATCATCCTGTTCAGAGGGATACCAGTTAATATCAAGCGTGCGGTAACGTACATGCTTAGTGTGGTTCCCAGAATGACGGCTACCCATATGGGTATTATATGTAGCGGATCTGTTCTTAAAATAACTTCCAGATAGCCATAAGTGAGTCCCGTGGTTCCTTTAAAAATATAAAAGGAAACCAGAAGCAACAAGCCTGTTACAAAATTTCCTGACTTGAAGATTTGCAGATTAATTAAGGGGCGTTTTAACTTTATTTCCCTGGTAATAAAAAGGAACAACAATAAAATACCTGATCCAGTGAGGAATACAATCAAAGGGTTGTCAAACCAATTAAGCTGTTGTCCGTACACCAGGATATAACCTACGATAAGGCAAAATAGCGTATAAAATAGATATCCAAACCAATCTACCTGGTAAAGCGGGATCTTTTTATAAAAGCGTGCTTTCGGGTTCATTGTAATGAGTACAGTAAAAAGTACAATCAAAATCAGGATTATCACTCCATAAAAGAGCCAGTTGAAGTCAAAGAAATGAAGGACTATACTG
>JAATFQ010000187.1 GCA_015655115.1 Sphingobacteriales bacterium | reverse complement strand
TTTTTTGCATGCTGTCATCAGAACTTAGGTAATGTTGAACAACCTCGCGTTTGAAATCGTCCGAATAATGCTTTACAATTTTCATCTTTTATTGAGTTTTATGTGCTCAAAATTGTAAACCTAATTCCGGACAAGACATTACATGGATATATATATATATCATTTACACCTAAAACCTATAGTATATTGACATATAGATATCAATATGCCAATATACTACTCCTGATAAATATAGGTTAATGGCTGAGATATTATACTTTCACACTTAAAATATCTTGATAGACACCGTCCCATAAATTGATCCGTTGCTGTAATGACGCTATAGTTACTTCCTCCGCTGCTTTCCAGAATTCTTCGTCCTCACCGCAAAGCTCTGCCGTCATGTTGAGCGCCAGGTGACTATGGTGATCGCCGTCAACCTCTATATGCCTGTCCAGATAATATTTGATCAGAGATAGCTGATCGGGGAATTTCATATTCAGATCTCCTACAATAGAGATAAACATATTGGGAATCAGGTCTTCCCTGCCAAAAGTAAAGGCGGCAGATTGCAAATGAGATTTGTTACTTTCAATAACGCTGAAAGTGAAATTGACAAAGTCTTGGGCTGCTTTGGGTACATCTGCAGCTTTATAGGCTTCAGCTAAGGATTTTGTTTCCTGCAGCGTAGCAATAAACTGATGAATAGCGGTGGTATCCGCACCACATTGCTCCATAGCTTCGAGGTACATCTCATAGTGGCTCTTTCGTGCCCCGTCACCATCAACATCAGATTCTTCGCCCGCTACAATTTCATTAATCAGGTATCTGGTATTGGCACTGCCAACAGGGAACCATGGAATAGTTGTGCAGGTAAGGTTAATCTGTAAAGATTTCAATAAAGACATAAAGTCCCATACTGCATAAACATGGTATTGCATAAATATTTTCAGATCGTCAAGATCATTGATAACTAAATATACTTTGTGATTGATAATTTCCTGCCTTAGCGGTTCTATAACCTGCTGTATTCTGGCGATATGGTTGTTCATTATTGCTTTATGTGTGTGGCGTCAAAGATATTAATTTCAAAACATTGTTTATTAACTTCAAAACCGGGTTATACTTCCAGAATAATCTTACCGATGTGAGTGCTGCTTTCCATTAGCCGGTGGGCGTCTGCGGCTTGCTCAAGCGGGAACACTTTATAGATAACAGGCTTAATTTCACCTTTGCCGATCAATGGCCAGATCAGGCTTTCAATTTCCCAGGCAAGGCCGGCTTTAAAATCGTTGTTTTGCGGCTTAAGCATACTTCCCGTGATCTGCAATCTATTGGCCATCAGTAATAAAATATCAATTTCAGATTTTACCCCATTCATGGCGTTGATAAATGCCAGGCGGCCATTGGGCTTTAACACTTCCAAATTCTTCTGGGTATTCTCTCCTCCGGTCATATCGAGGATAACATCAATTCCTATAGGCTTTAAGATGGAAACAAAATCCTCTTCTTTATAATTGACAGCCAGTGTAGCTCCTAAATCTTTACAAAACTTACACTTTTCGGGCGTTCCGGCAGTGGTGTAAACATGTCCGCCCATCGCCAGTATCATTTGAATAGCCATCACTCCTATCCCACTGGTGCCACCATGAATGAGGAAGTTTTCACCTGCTTTAAACCGCGATGTTTTAAATACGTTATCCCAAACGGTAAAGACGGTTTCGGGCAGCGCTGCAGCCTCCAGAAGAGTTATCCCAACTGGAATAGGCAGACAGAGGCGCTCGTCGATCGTTTTATAAGTGGCATACCCACCACCGGCAATCAATGCGCATACCTGATCACCGATTTTCCAACGCTTAACCTCCGGCCCAAGGGCTTCCACAGTACCGGATATCTCTAATCCGGGAATTTCATCATTTACTAGTTTACCATACGCTATACTGCTTCTGGAAAGTACATCACTGCGGTTTACACCTGCAGCGGCTACTCTGATTAACACTTCATTGCCTGTTGGCACGGGCTGAGCCAGCTCCCTGGCTTGCAGCACTTCTGGTCCACCTTTCTCTGTAATTACAATTGCTTTCATGGTTTGCTAAAATTCATGGTTTACTTAAATTCATGTATAACTAACTTTCATGGTTTGACTAAATTCATGGTTTGTTAAATCTGAATAGTTGATTTCTCCTGAGTCTCTGCATTGCAGAGAGGATGCGTGGATAGCCGGCAGCGTCATAATGATGGTCGCCAGGCAACAGCCGGAGATAAAAGTTTTTTTTCTGGATGGCCGACATAGGTTGCGGGTCTTCTTTTTCGCCATAGAAGCAAAAGACATGAACCCTTGCGGCTTCGATTTCGGGTTGTACCTTATATTCACGGTCGTCTGCTGCGATATTCAACAGGTCTGCCGTGTGCACCATAAAAGCCGATGTTGCAAATGGTGAGAGCAGTTCGAGTGCAACAACGCGGTTTTTGAGATTCGCCGGCAACCGGTTATAGATAAATGGAACCACATCGGCACCGAATGAATATCCGCAGAGATAGATCCTGTTGGTTTTATACAGTATAGCATATTTACTGATCAGCTTCGCAATGTCTGCCGCGGTTTGTTCGGGTGTTCTGGCCTCCCAGAAATAGCTCCGGGAATTGAAACCTATAGTGTAAAATCCCTGTTGTGAGAAGCTGGTGGATAGCTGATCCTCAAAATCCAGCCACCCGCCATCACCTGAAAAAAGGATCAGCAGCTTTTTAGCATTCAAGTCCGAACAGGGATACGTAATTACAGGGAGATCACTGTCACTGGCAGCGATACCGTGGTGATTGGTAATGCGGTTCCTCATGAGTACTCCGCAGCCGGAAAGCAGGATGATATAAATTAGGCATATGGCTTTGTGCCAGTGTTTCATGGGATTTAAAAATGTAAGCTAGGCCGTTCATCAACCATGCCAGATTTCGATGTTCCTAAAATTAGGATAAAAAAAGAAAGGCTACATATAAAATGCAGCCTTTCCAGAAATATGATGACCAAATGATCTATCAGTACCGTATAATTTAAGTACCAGGTCATGATACAATAATCATCCTGATTGCTCTATTTTAAGAAATTGATTATTCTACAATAATAGTTGAAATAGAATGTGGTAAACTAACCGTTTCAGCAGCTTTTCCGCCAATCCACAGATAGTAAGAAAGCTTATCATTTGATTTGTTCATGACCACTACAGCCATTTTACCATTAGGATTAAGGAAAGCTGTAGTCAGCAGTTTATCGCGGTTAGAAGAACTTACAATTCTTTTAGCACCTGGTTTAATGAATTTCGAAAAATGACCCATGTAATAGTAAGAATTGGTATAGATCAGCTTTCCTGTTTTCAGATCTGCATGTACCGGTGCAAAGCAGAAGTTGCCCACATGATTCGGTCCGCCTTTATCATCAAGCAACATATTCCAGTCTGTCCATGCCGCAGTACCACTGTTGAAATCATTTATCATAGAAAACCCATATCTTTCGCCCAGTGACCAGTTGCTCACGCTGTCGAGGTTAAACTTCTCTACACATCCTTCGGTAAAGATCAGCTCTTTATCAGGGAAAGCCTGTTTAACCAGTTTCAGGTTATCAAATAACATTCCGCTGCCAGTCCATGTTTCATACCAGTGATAACCTATCCCCCATACATATTTCGCCGCTTCAGGGTCGCTCAGGATAGTACTTGCACGTTGGTATACCTGATCACGGTTATGATCCCATGCAATCAGCTTTTTATCGCTCAATCCTTCTTTCTGCAAAGTGGGACCTAAAAACTGTTTGATAAAGTCGCGTTCTTCTTCGGCAGTATATACACATGATTCCCAGGTTTGTGTAGCCATAGGCTCATTCTGAACTGTTAAACCCCAGATTGGCATCCCTTTAGCCTCGTAGGTTTTGATGAATTTAGCATAGTAGTTGGCCCAGCTCTGTCTGAATTCTGGTTTTAACTTTCCTCCTTTTAACATGCTGCCATTGGTTTTCATCCATGCCGGTGGACTCCATGGGCTCACAAACATGGTTAAATTACCTCCTGCGGCAGCAATTGCCTGCTTAATCAGCGGGATTCTGTATTTCTCATCGTGTTTAACATTAAAAGATTTTAATTCAGCATCATTATCTTTTACATAAGTATAACTGTCGCTCGAAAAATCAGTACTGTGGATACTTGTTCTGGCAAGCGTAAAGCCTATGCCTTTTTCCTTATCATAATAGGCAGATAAAAACTCCTGCTGTGTTGCTTTTGGCAACTTTGCGAAGGTTTCTGCAGTGGCATCTGTAATAGCACCACCAATACCGACCATGGTCTGGAATGTTTTATTCTGATCTACGAAAATACAAACCTGCGTTTCCACGGGCTGGTTAAGATCGGTAAAGTTGAGGGTTGCGCTCTTCGAAAGGCGAAGATCTGATCCTTCTGCAGTTGTATATACAGTAGCTGAAGGTAGTTTTTGCTGTGCCATCAATCCATTTCCTAATGGAAAGAGTAAGGCAAGAAGATAAATTTGTTTCATTTGCTGTTCAATTTTCTGTCCGTCAATACACATATCACGAACAGGATTAGATTCCCTAAAGGTATAAAAATATTGAACTAAAATAAGTTCAGCTGACCACCTTCAGGGGGTTTAGCATCACCAAAAATCGTTTTACCACCATATTTCCAAGACTCATTGCGCTCCTTTTCAAGGAGTTCATTGAAATTTGCTTCGGGATAATTATGGATTGTAAAATCTTTTTCGGCCTGCCGGGAAATCTCGCTGAGCTGCCGTATGGCATGTAATTTATCAGATTCGCCAATTTTAGCCTTTTGCACAGCCTTGGAAAGAACGGAAATAGTCTCGTCGTATATGTTGACAGGCACTGGGAACGGATGCCCGTCTTTTCCGCCGTGGGCGAAAGAAAATCGCGCCGGATCTTTAAAGCGGGATGGCGTACCATAGATCACCTCGCTAACCAGCGCCATGGACTGCAGTGTTCTGGGGCCCATGCCATCGAGCAGCAGGAGTTCTTCAAAATCGGCAGGCTGTTTTTCATGTGTTAACCATAACATGGCTCCCAGACGTTTAAGGTCTACATCTTTGGCGCGTACATCATGCTGGCCAGGCATAATGAGCCGGGGCATTTTTTGTATCTCCGCCAGCAACCGTGAAGGGTCTTCAAGCCCCATACTAACCAGAGCTGTACGTGCCGGCGATGCTTCTTTGGCAACCATGTTCAGGATGTTCCCCTGATTTACGCCGCAGATAGCAGTGTGGGGCTCGTCGACAAAAGACTGCATAGACGAGGAGTGCCAATGGTAGCGGCGGGCAGTAGCGCCCTGATTCTGCATACCTTGCTGCACTACTGTCCACAGCCCTTCACTATTTACAATGAAGCTGTGCATATATAACTGAAAGCCATCCTGCACGGCCGTATTATCAACTTTAGCGCTGAGCTTACTACAGCGTACCAGCTCATTGCCATCCAGTCCGGTACGATTACTGTAAAACAGGAGCTCCTGTGGCGTTTGCCTTGAGGATTTCCCTTTTCCACCACATATGTAGATCCCCAGCTCTTTAGAAAATGGGTTGACAGCGCTTTTTAAAGCGCCCATTACGGAGGTGGTGATGCCTGAAGAATGCCAGTCCATCCCCATTACAGCACCCAGACTCTGGAACCAGAAGGGGTCGCTCAGCCTCCTCAATACTTCGGCAGTACCATATTCTGTAATGATGGCTTCAGTAATTGCAAAACCGAGGCGCGACATGCGTTCTGACAGCCATTTGGGTATATGGCCGTAATGTAAAGGCAAATCTGCTGTCCCCGATCTTTTCATCTATACTAATTATAAGATATATAAAGATATTACTTTTTTAAATTGCAGGCGAAAGCATATATCATTTGATATTCCAGAGCAAACCCGACATGCCTGAATACCCTCAGGATGATTATCCAAATTTAAATTCATCGATACGGATCCAGTGCATACCGGCATCTTCAGCAGCCTTAACACCAGGAATACCATCTTCAAATACCAGGCATTTTTTAGGGTCTACACCAAGTAATTCTGCTGCACGAAGAAAAGGATCACCAAAAGGTTTGCCTCTTGGAGTTTCACCTGCACATACCAGTACTTCTACATATTCGCTCACACCAATAACTTCAAGAGTGCGTAAAACGCCGGCCCTGTCGCCCCCGGAAACTACAGCAATACGTTTTTTTCCGGCATTAGCCTTAAGGTGTTCTGTTACATATTCAATAGGCAATACCGTTTCCAGGTAGCGGTCCACAAATACCTGTCCTTTTTTAAGCCTGAATTCCTCCGGGTCAAGGGTGGTATTGTAACGCGAATTGATTTCTTCTACTACTCTTGTTATTGGCCAGCCGGCCAGTTCGCCAATAATTGCAGGGTCGAGGGTTAAGTTGTACTGGCTTGCTACTTCTACATAACTGGCAGCATGCAGCGGCATGTTATCGGCCAGTGTGCCATCACAATCGTATAAAAAAGCTTCGTAATCTCCTTCTGATAGTTTACTGAGTCTTGAAAAATCGGATACTTGTTCCATAAAGGCTATGTGCTATAATATAATAATAATTGAACTTAAAATTTGTTAATACTTAATGTTCTTCTGTGCTGACCGGCTTTTTCTGAAAGCTGTAAATAAGATATGCCAATGCCGGTAAAATGAAAATACTGCCAATCAGCAAAGCATAAGCTAATCCTTCAATGGCTTTAGACTCACCCTGATGGGCAAGTAAAGACAGGTTCTCCCCACCTTTTAACAAGACAATATCAGGAAAGTGGCTGTAAGTGGCAGCAAAGAGAATCATCGTTACCTGGAAGCCGGCGAGGAAACGCAACACACCTGGTTTGTTTTTATGCAGCATTACAAAAGTGATCACCAGAGAAATACTGGCCGATATAATGGCAGTAACCCCTAAAACATCACTCAGGATCCATTGCAGCAGAGGTATTTGTTCGGAATAAGCGGCGATAAACACTAAAGCTCCTGCGGCCATAACCACAAAGATTACACGACGCGCTTTCCGGGTAAACAGTTGGCGGTCTGCCTCATTATCGGTCTCGCCAATGATAAACACTGTAGCCAGATAGGCGCAGATACTCACGGTAAACAGGCCTACGGTAATGGAGAACCAGTTTAACCAGCTGAATATATAAGCAGAAAGAAAATCCTGCGCCTGCAGGTCTATAGCACCCGATACTGAGCTTGCAGCAATGATACCCAGGAAAAAGGGGGTGACGATGCTGGAAAGAACGAAAATTGGAGTATATACTTTCTGCATATCATCTTTCACGGCATCATAGTTCCTGAAAACAAAAGCTGTCCCTCTGGCGATGATCCCCAGCAGCATGCAGACCAGCGGAATATGAAGATGAATGGAAACGGTGGTGTATATTTTTGGAAACCCGACAAAGAGGATAACGATAACGATGATGAGCCACATGTGGTTGGCCTCCCAGATAGGGCCTATAGCCTGGTACATGGTTTTACGGGTGCGGTGCCTGTTGCCCCGGGAGGTAAACAGCTCTACAATCCCAGCTCCAAAATCGGCCCCACCAAGCAAAATGTATAACAGTATGGCTGTCCACAGGAAAACAATAACTACATATACCATATCTTATTGGGTTTTATTATCTGTGGAAGAATCATATAGTTTGCCGACCATGGTAATTTGCCTGAAGAGCAGCAGGCTTACTATAATGGCAAGGGAAATATATACACCGGTGAAAAGATAAAAGGAGTATACAATCCCCGGCATGGGCGTAACAGCATCGGCGGTACGCATTACCCCATTGATAATCCAGGGCTGCCGTCCTACTTCGGTCACTGTCCATCCTGCTTCGAGTGCCAGGTAGCCCATGGGCGTCGCAATAACGAAGAGCCTGAGCAACCACTTGCTCTCCTGCCAGCTTTTCTTCCTGAAAAGGGCAATAAAGTAGACAAGGGCTAAGCCTAGCATCGCCATACCTAATCCGACCATGATCTGAAAGGCATAATGTACCACCGCAATCGGCGGCTGGTCCTTTTTAGGAATCCTGTCAAGCCCTTTTACTTCTGCATTGAAATCGCCCGTAGCCATAAAGCTCAGTACTTTCGGAATTTTCAGGGCATAGTTTACCGTTTTTGCGGCTGTATCTGGTATACCTCCTATAATCAATGAGGCTCCTTTTTCAGTATGGAAGTGTGCTTCCATGGCGGCCAGTTTGGCGGGCTGCCTATGGGCGACGTCTTTAGCAGATATATCGCCGCTGATGGGCTGCAGGCAGGCAGCTATGGTAGCAAATACTGCCGCAATCTTAAAGGCCTTACTATGGAAACCTATATTTTTCCCTTTTAATATCATCAGGGCATGTACGCCTGCAACGGCAAAACCTGTGGATACGAAGGCGGCAATACACATGTGCAATGCCTGTGAAAACCAGGCGTCGTTGAACATCGCTTTGATGGGGTCTATGTTCAGGTATTGTCCATCGACAAAGTCGAACCCCGCCGGACTGTTCATCCAGGCATTTGCGGCAACTACGAGGATGCCCGACAGCAATCCAGTAATTCCGACCACTACGCCTGTAAACCAATGGAACCATGCGTTAAACCTGTTCCAGCCATAAAGATAAAAGCCAAGGGCAATGGCCTCGATAAAGAAGGCCGTACCTTCCAGCGAGAAAGGCATCCCGAAAATCGGGCCGGCATGCTCCATGAATTTTGGCCATAATAAGCCAAGCTCAAAGGATAATACAGTACCCGATACCGCGCCGGTGGCAAAGAAGATGGCAACACCTTTACTCCATGCTTTGGTAACATCCAGATATACAGCTTTTTTCTTTTTTAACCATAGATAATGGGCAGTGCACATGAAGAAAGGCATGACCATCCCGATACAGGAAAAAACAATATGGAAGCCTAAAGAAAAGGCCATTTGGAGTCGCGCAGCAAAGAAATCATCCATGACGACAAAAGTAATAGTTATGTGGTTAAATGGAGAGGCCCGACCAAATTTTATTTGCTGTAAAAATGTAATTTTACGAGTTGAATAAGAGATAACTAAAGATGCACTTCAAGGGATTAATACCGGACTACTTTGTTAGCGTCGAATTTCAAAACCGACATATATACTATTTAAACACTGATATTTGAAGTAACTGCGAATCCCCTCTGGGATTCGCAGCTGCCAACAAAAAGTATCGTAAAGCAGTACTGATTTTAAATACTTAAGCCTTTTTACTTGCCGGCCTTACGATAAAGCGCAGGGCCTGGTCTTGTGTAAAATAGGCAGTAGACCAGTTGTAAAGGGTTTTCAATCTGTTTCTGTAATTGATCAGGGATAGCAGGTGGATAAATAACCACATTACCCAGGCAAGAAAGCCGCTGAAGAACAATTTGGGCTTGGGCAGGTCTGCTACAGCCTTATTTCTTCCAATGATAGCCATAGATCCTTTATCATGGTAACGGAATGGGTTCAGGGTTTTACCGGCGAGCTCGTTGACAAGGTTTTTACCCAGGTTCTGCCCCTGCTGGATGGCTACCTGCGCTACCTGTGGATGGCCCTGCGGGAAACCCGGATCGGTAGTCTGCAGACAGGTGTCGCCGATAGCATAAACATCAGGCAGACCGATTACTTTGTTAAAGGCATCTACAATCATTCTTTTCCCTCTGCCATATACTTCATCGGGCAATCCATTGAAAACAATCGCCGTTACACCGGCGGCCCAGATCAGGCTCTTTGCTTCGATCGTAGTGCCATCGGCAAAATAAACAGTGTCGTTGGTAAAGTCTTTCACCATGCTGTTCAGCTTGATCTTCACTCCCATTTCAGTGAGCATTTTATGCGTATACTGCTGTGATTTCTCACTCATTGGTGCCAGCAGAGATTTGACGCCATCTACCAGATAGATTTCACCTTTAGAGCCCTTTAGCTCAGGATAGTCTTTAGCAATGATATTCTTTTTCATTTCGGCAAACATCCCCGAGATCTCTACTCCTGTTGGCCCTCCTCCGGCGATTACAATGGTGAGCAGTTTTTTACGTTTTACAGGATCTGTTTCGCGCGAAGCACGCTCCAGTCTTTCCAGTAAGGTATTGCGCATAGAAAGCGCGTCGGCAATGGTTTTCATGGGTATAGCATTCTGCTGTACACTGCGTATGCCAAAGTAGTTGGTAATACATCCGGTAGCAAATACAAGGTAATCGTAGTCTACTTCACCGGTAGAAAGCAAAAGCTTTTTCTGGTCTGGCATAACTTCCAGCAGCTCGCCCATTCTGAACATAATATTATGTTTGCCTCTGAAAAGCTTACGAAAGGGATAACTGATATTTGAAGTTTCCAGGTATCCCGTGGCTACCTGATATAATAAAGGCGGAAAAAAATTATAGTTGTTTTTATCTACTATAACTATGTCAAATGCATCGTGATTTGCCAGTTTATTGGCCAGGTTTACCCCTGCAAACCCTCCTCCTACGATAACTATTTTTTTCTTTTGTATGCTATTCATGCTGAAAGCTAAGGTGTTAATATTAAGACGTTCGATTATTTAGAATGATTAAACGCTTAAATATCTCGCAAAGTTTTAAGAAAATACACACCGATTTGTCATAAATAATGGCATAGCTATGGTTATTTAGGTATTTTGCACCCAAATAATAAGCTCATGACAGATAATAAGCTGAGAACCGGGAACCTTGGGGACGAAACCTCATCTCCTGCATTATTACAAAAAGGTAAGTATGTTTTTATAGATGTACTGACGGAACAGAAAGAGGAGAATTCTACCGTCCCTTATTTTAGTGCGAAGGCAATAGCCATCACAGAAAAAGAGGGCAAATTTTACGGGGATATCGCCCCTGTTAAACTGAGCGACCTGATCCTTAAAAGCTCGGTTTATATTGATGAGCATGGGCAACATATTGAGGCACACAAATTATATACCTGGCCCCGCAATCTGGGCAGTACCGAAGAGTGGACTGCCGCTAAACACCAATTCCTGAATGATTTCATTTTGTTTTTCCCTATTGAAGTACTTTTAGTACAGGAATATGGAGGGGTAACATGGAGGTTTATAACTCCCGAAAACTTCAAAAACCTGCATGCAGGAATTGCAGCATCTAAAAGTTTCCAGGAGTTTGCCTGTAATCCGGACGATTACTTTTTTTTACGACGGATAGTAAATGAGCCAAAGTAAATACTAGATGAGCAGAAGTAAAGTTTATTCTATTTTCTGTAACCGCATATAATCTAACATCGCCTGGTTGATTTCTCCATTCATGTTGTTGTTCCATGCCTCGAAGGATAAACTGAGCTGATGTTGTCCCTTACTGAGTTTGATGGTGTTTACATTACTGAAACCCCAGTTTGACCATTCGTCTTTGCCTCGCTGTGGGAAAACAAAAGTACCCGCAAAGGTACCGTCAACGTTGAATGTCCTGATTGCACATTTATTCTCTGTGTTGGTGGGGCCGTTACCATTGGCATAGCTGAAATCTATGGCATAGGTACCTGCTTCAGGAATATTGACATTTACTAGTACTATTTTATTTGTATGGGTACTTATTTCGACAAACCCCTGGCCAGAATACCCTTCGTAGTGTAAGTCTGACGGCGTGGCAATGGTTTCCATTTCTATGCGCTGTATTTCTGCGGCTGTATAAATATTTAGCGGTTCACTGGCAAATGACGGTACTTTTTCCGCATCTGTAGCGATAACCTGGTATTCTCCACTTGCTGTGGCCTGGTATTGTGTGTTGGTAGTCCTGACAATCAGTTTCCCGTTTCTGATTACCCTGTATTCCGCTGCACCATCAATCTTTTCCCAGCTGATGAGGTTGTTACGCTGTGTAAGCACCGGAGCAGGCAGAGAGGTATAATCTTTCACGAGCGCCACTTTTCCTTTTTCTGTATCATGGCTTGACAACGTGATGCTGATCTGGTGTTTACCACTCAGGTTTTGCGGAACTGTGGCTTTCGTTAAGTCCTGCCCATCCATAGTGATGGTTTGAATGGTATTGCCATACCCTTCCATCTTTATATCAAGAATAGCATTTCTGTATTTAAAGTTAAACAGCGTACGCTCGCCTTTCATTTCTGCCGGCACAAAAGGCTTGAAAACAAGGCCCGTTGCTGTACTATTTATCCCGAACAGGACTTTGTAGATCATACTGATGTTGCCGGACAGGCTCCATAACATATTGCTGGAGTTAATCTGAGTGCCCGCAAAATCACCTGTAGCAGCTACGAAGTTCTCTTTGTTGGTCAGAAATAATGCTGCTGGGCGATATATGGCGCTCATGCTTTGTACCAGTGCCTCTGCATTGCCTGCTTTTGCAGCGGCAAGCGACCAGTAGGATTGTACAAAGGGCCAGATCCCGTTGTTATGATAAGGTGGGATATTTGGGATCTGCGGATAGATACACGGTATTCCAAAGTTATTTACAGGAGTGCTGGCGATGATTGTTTTCTGACGTTCAGGATCTGCAATATCAAATAATACTGTCAATGCTTCTCCCAGCGCTTCAGCACGTGGCGAAAGCATTTTAAACTGGCGCCCGTACATGTACTGTGCGTAGTAGCCTTTATCCGCCTGCCACAGATGGGTATTGATACCCGATTTGATTTTCGCTGCAATGCTGGTATATCGCTGTGCCGCAGCATTGTCGTTCAGTAATCCTGCCATTTTTGCCAATACAATATTGGTCTGGTAATGTACCGCATTGGTACCCAGGTTTTCTGAAGAATAGATATCGGCCGAAGCCATCCATTTCGGATAGGTCTGATCCCGCCAGTCTAAGAAAGAAGATTCTCCGCGTACTAATCCTGTTTCAGGTTCGTACACGTTCCTGATGTCATCCTCAACAGAATTTTTAATGATAGGGTAAACTTTATGCAGCCAGTCCAGGTCGCCTGTAGTTTCATAAACCTCCCAGGCGGCTACAGCCCAGATCATCCGGTCTGATGATACCGGATAGGAGCCTCCGGAGCCGGTATCCTGGATAACCCTGTCATTTTTAACTTTCCTCAGCAGGCTGTTTTTTGCTACTTCGGGCTGCAGGGTGGCCATAGAAAGTATAATACTGTAGCTGATATCGCGTGTCCACACTCCTGCCCATTCTTTCCCTGTCCTGAAGGTGCTGTCTGGCTCAATGGCATTTTCCATTTCTTCCAGCGCAAGATTGTACAAAGCATCCATCATGGGATAGTCTGATTTATATTGTGGAAAAGCAGATATATCTTTTGATAGTTTCCATTGCGCAGCAGTGGTTTTCTGCTGCTGCGGTTTATTCATTTCAAGAGTGATCGTATAAATACCATCGCTGTCTGTGTCTTTCAGCTCCAGTTCTTTGTGGTTGGCAAGGTTGTCAAAATCCCAGATAAGGGGACTAATGCTGCCCGCCACAAAAACACCTTTAAAGTCTGTTTTATAGATCTTTGTGCCATCAAATGTGGTATAGAAACCTTGACTTGAAAAGGCGGAAAGGACTTCCCGCATGTCCAGACGGATAGTGAATTGTGTATTAGGCTGCAGGAAAACGTTTGCTGCCGGGGCTTGGGAATCTTTTAGCGGGCGACCGAATGAAATCACCGGTGTTTCAAATTTCCCGTTTTCAGCGATAATACTTACCTCATGGTTTTTTCCTGAAGCCATCTCATTGTCTTTCCCATTGATACTGAACTTAAACTGCAGCAAGGGACTGATTTCAAGGTTTACCGGGCTTTGATAGTTTGAATTGATAGCTGTGGGCGAACTTGCTATGGCTTCAAACTTGCCCTGGGTTACCTTATCTTTTGATAAGCTATAAGTGTCTGAATGATAAATTATATCCATGGGTTTCTGTGAGATACATCCTGATATGGAGAATAGTAAAAGGGCAGGAATGATGATTTTTGAATATACTGTTTCCATTTGTGTTTTTAATAAGCGTACAAACATATTACAATAACGCAAATACATCAAAATTAATTAAGCAATTATCAGAAACACAATTAATAATAAAGCCCAAACTTGTTATCATATATTTTTTGTTAAAACACAATTCAATAGTACAATACAATTTAATATTTCTGCTGCTTACCTTGCTAAACTAATGTCCCAATCTTTCCAAACAGGCTCATAGCCCTTTGTTCTCAACATCTGTGCAATAACCTCCGGCCGGCGTTCATCGGAGATCTCAAACTGCGACAAAGATTCCGGCGCTACAGTATATCCGCCGGGGTTTGTTTTTGATCCTGCACTCATGGCAGTTATGCCGCAGTTTACAATATGGTCTCTGAATATTTCTGTTTCGCGCGTAGAGATAGATAATTCCAGTTCCTCATTAAACAGGCGGTAAGCACAGATCAGCTGTACCAACTCCCGGTCTTTCATCTCCACCTTAGGCTCCAGTCCGCCGCTAAAAGGGCGGAGCCGCGGAAAAGACAGACTATATTTGCTTTGCCAATATTTTTTTTCCAGATAACTGAGGTGCAAAGCGGTGAAGAAAGAATCTGTACGCCAGTCCTCCAGCCCTATCAGCACCCCAAGCCCCATCTTATGTATGCCGGCCTGCCCAAGCCTGTCTGGCGTCTCCAACCGGTATTCGAAGTTGGATTTCTTTCCTTTTGGATGGTGTTTTTTATAGTCTTCCCGATGGTAAGTTTCCTGATAGACCAATACCGTATGAAGTCCGTACGGTGTCAGTTCCTTATAATCCGACAGGTCCAGCGGCTGCACTTCCATAGATATATTGGAAAAATGGGGCCTGATGAGTTCCAGTACTTTCCTGAAATAATCGGTATGGACATGCTGATGCGATTCGCCGGTGACCAGCAATACATGGTCGTAGTTCATAGCTTTTATGGCAGCAACTTCCTGCATGATCTCTATGGGCGACAAGGTTTTACGTTTAACTTTATTGTCGTAACTAAAGCCGCAGTACGTACAGATGTTATTACATTCATTAGAAAGATATAAGGGCACATATAATTGTATTACTTTCCCGAATCTTTTGAGTGTGAGCTGCCTGCTTAGCTGCGCCATTTGTTCCAGGTAAGGAGCTGCTGCCGGAGAGATCAAAGCTTTAAAATCGTCCAGTGTTCTTTTGGTATTGCTCAATGCCTGTTCCACATCGGCACTGGTTTTTGCATAAATGCTCTCCCTGGTGGTTTCCCAGTTATAGGTATTAAAGAGCTTGGTGAATGTATCAGTCATCTAAGAAAGAAGTTAAGGGGCTGCTGGCTACAGCATGTGAATAAATTGATCCAAGCTGAGCTTCAAAGGCCATCCTTCCTGCTTCCACGGCCATCCTGAAAGCGATTGCCATGGCTGTTGGATCTTTTGACACGGCAATGGCGGTGTTGACCAGTACCGCATCGGCACCAATTTCCATTGCCCGGGCGGCATCAGAAGGGGAACCTATACCGGCATCAATGATGACCGGCACATTACTCTGACTGATAATGATCTCCAGGAAATCTATCGTCCGCAGTCCTTTATTGCTACCTATTGGCGACCCAAGGGGCATTACTGCAGCAGTACCTGCATCTTCCAGCCGCTTGCATAGAACCGGATCGGCATGGATATAGGGCAGCACAATAAATCCTGCTTTTGCAAGCTCTTCTGTGGCTTTTAAAGTTTCTATCGGGTCTGGCATCAGGTATTTTGGGTCTGGATGTATTTCGAGCTTTATCCAGTTGGTTTCGAGCGCCTCCCGTGCCAGCTGGGCTGCAAATACTGCTTCTTTAGCATTTCTTACACCGGAAGTGTTGGGCAATAGATTGATATGAGGATGCTGTAACCGGATGATAAGGTCGTCTTCCCTGTCGTTCATGTTCACTCTTTTCAGTGCTACGGTGATCAGCTCTGAACCTGAAGCGAGTAGTGCACTTTCCATTTGTGCTGCTGAACTGAATTTACCCGTTCCGGTGAATAACCGGGAACTGAATGTTTTGTCTGCTATTTTTAACATGTTTTTTTCTTTTTATATGTCAGCTAATAAGAATAGCTGTATGCTGATACTGGATGATATAACCTGATCCTTTAGCAATCTTTTATTGCGCTATATAGTAACTGTTACTGCAATTTCTATTCAGAACCTCATATTGCGTTCCTGTTCAGAACTTTGATAACCGGTTAGAGTATTATAAAATGCCGCTATATTAAGCCGCTGTTCATTTTTGTCATCCAGGGCACCAGACACCGCTACCCCAGCCACTCCTATATCCAGTAGAGCAGGCAAGTCGCCGGGTTCAATTCCGCCGATGGCAATAATGGGAATCTCAATTCCTGCCTGCTTAACCTGTGCCATGAGCCTGAGATATCCCTCAATTCCCAAAATAGGGCTCAGATTCTTCTTGGTTGTAGTAAAGCGGAATGGACCAAGGCCTATGTAATCTGCCCCTTCTTCTGCCCTTCTTAAAATATCAGCGAAGGTGTTGGCAGTACCTCCAATGCACCTGTCTTTCCCCATTAGTTTTCGCGCTTCCGGGATAGCCATATCATCTAAGCCCAAATGTACCCCATAGGCACCCGACGCTACAGCAATTTTGGGATAGTCGTTGATAATCAGCTTTGCCTGGTATTTTTCACATAAACGGGCAGCCTCAATAGCTACAGCCAGTATTTCATGCTCCGGTTGTTCTTTTATACGCAGCTGCACCCATCTCAGGCCGGATGCGAGTACCCTTTCTATAGCACTGATATGCGTGCCACCTGCTGCTGCTCTGGAGATATATTGTAAATGGTCAATCATTTTATCTATTTTGGATCTGTTTGTAAATTAAGGCCGGCTTTGTAAATCCAGCTGGTTATAAATTCAGGATGCCCATATCGCTCCTAATAGGGCTGCGCCGTCAAAATTCATCTGTTTTACTGTTTCAAGGCTTGCATTTGTTATCCCCCCTATAGCGACAACCTTCGGTCCGCTGCTACGGATGGGCAGCCGGAATCCCGGGTCAACCACACTTTTATATCCTGGCTTTGAGATACTGTTAAACACCGGGCCATAGAAAACATAGTCCAGGAACGGCAGATCGGGCAGCTGGCTCAGCTGATGAATTGAGCTGCTCAGCACAAATCCGTTCTGGCTTTGCCCTTCCAGTACTGCCAGAGCCGTCGACTGCCTGAACTTTTCCGGATAATGCAGGCGCCTGATACTAAATTCACCAGCCAGATCATGATGTTGGTGAATGGCGATTCGGCTATAGAAAAGCGGGTTGATTCCGCTGAGCAGTTCCCTGAACCGCGCGGGATCATTTGCCGGCTTCCGCAGGTGCAGGATTCCCATCCCATCTGCAAAAAGCCGGTTGATAGCCACAGCTTCACCCTCAAAATAATCTGGCCGCGAGATCACAATAATCTCTATATCATTGATTAAATCCATCTTGCAAACTTTAAATTCATATTATTAGCTGATAGGTTTATATTAAAACTGATATTTTATGCCTGAAGTGCGAAGTGCCATCTGGAAATGCACCATAGGTAATCCAGAAGCACATCGCGTTCATCTACAAGTAAATTTCACTGCCCTTTTCGGTAAACTCCTTCGATTTCTGTTCCATTCCTCTCGTCAGGGCATCGGCCTCATCTACACCCTGCTTTGCCGCATATTCCCTTACATCCTGCGTAATTTTCATCGAGCAGAAGTTAGGTCCGCACATAGAGCAGAAATGGGCTATCTTTGCTCCTTCTGCCGGAAGGGTTTCATCGTGGAATTCTTTCGCCGTGTCCGGATCTAGCGACAAGTTGAACTGGTCTTCCCACCTGAACTCAAATCTCGCTTTGCTGAGCGCATTGTCCCTGTACTGCGCCCCGGGATGTCCTTTCGCCAGATCGGCAGCATGCGCTGCAATTTTATAGGTGATGACGCCATCTTTTACATCTTTTTTATTAGGCAGGCCAAGGTGTTCTTTAGGGGTTACATAACAAAGCATCGCAGTTCCAAACCAGCCAATCATTGCAGCGCCTATAGCTGAAGTGATATGATCGTAGCCAGGTGCAATATCTGTTGTCAGTGGTCCGAGGGTATAAAAAGGCGCTTCAGAACAATATTCAAGCTGCTTTTCCATATTCTCTTTGATCAGGTGCATCGGCACATGGCCCGGCCCTTCGATGATAGTCTGAATATCGTGCTTCCAGGCAATTTTAGTGAGCTCTCCCAATGTTTCAAGCTCTGCAAACTGCGCTGCATCATTGGCATCAGCAATACAGCCCGGCCTTAGTCCGTCGCCCAGTGAGAAGGATACATCATACGCCTTCATAATCTGACAGATTTCTTCAAAATGGGTGTATAAAAAGCTTTCCTGATGGTGTGCCAGGCACCATTTGGCCATAATAGAACCCCCACGGGAAACAATACCAGTGACCCTTTTTGCGGTGAGCGGAATATACCTCAGCAGTACCCCGGCATGAATAGTGAAATAATCCACACCTTGTTCTGCCTGCTCGATCAAAGTGTCGCGAAACAACTCCCAGGTGAGGTCTTCAGCCTTCCCGTTTACTTTTTCAAGTGCCTGGTAGATGGGCACAGTGCCGATGGGCACGGGGGAGTTTCTGATGATCCACTCGCGTGTTTCATGGATATTTTTTCCGGTAGACAGGTCCATGATGGTGTCAGCACCCCAGCGGCATGCCCATACGGCCTTTTCTACTTCCTCTTCGATGCTTGAACTCACAGCAGAGTTGCCTATGTTGGCATTGATTTTAACGAGGAAATTACGGCCAATAATCATGGGTTCCAATTCTGGGTGGTTGATGTTTGCCGGAATTACAGCTCTGCCACTGGCCACTTCCTGCCGCACAAATTCTGGCGTGATATATCCCTTTGGTGTGTTTGCACCAAAACTATGTCCGCCATGCTGATGATTCATCACCCCGGCCTGTGTGCCCAGCTGCTCATTGAGGAGCTCTATTTTCTGATTTTCGCGAATGGCGATATATTCCATTTCAGCAGTGATGATCCCCTTCCTGGCATAGTGGAGCTGACTTACATTACCACCTTCTTTGGCACGGTAAGGCTGATGCTGGAAAGCAAAACGCAGATGATCCAATGAAGGATCTGTCAGTCTCTTTGTGCCGTACGCTGATGAGATCTGCTGTAACTTTTCTACATCGAGCCTGTCGGTAATCCACTTTTCACGAAGCCGTGGCAGTCCGGATTTCACGTCTATATCAACATCAGGATCGGTGTAAGGGCCACTGGTGTCATACACTGTTACCGGCGGATTTTTCTCGGTCAGGCCAAAACCATTGTGGATTTTAGTCTCTGTAAGACTGATTTCACGCATGGCAACCGCGATATCATGGATCTCACCTTTAACGAAAACTTTGCGTGATGCCGGAAATGGCGTCCTGCTGATGACCTGGTGGTCGGGAGTTTTTTCTACTTTCATGTGTGATGGTTTTATAGGTCGAATGAATTGACTAAGGAATTACCCTCCCTGGGTAGCTTTAATGAGCATGACCTGGTCGCCAGCTTCAAGATGATAGCTTGCCCAGCTACTTTTGGAAACGATGGACTGGTTGACAGCGACAGCTATCCCTCCCGCTGAAATCTGCAAGATAGCAGACAACATTTCGGTAATGGTGCAGGAGCTGGTCAGAGTATAAGTTTGATTGTTTACAGTGATTTCCATTTTTTCATTTTTTGAGCAAACGATAGGAATGGCCTGTAACAGGAATGGAAAACCAACAATGGATGTTGGTTCTACTTTTCCCTTCGGCAGTACTAACTGCATCAGGTTCAAAGGGTATTTCTCAGCGCAAGGCACCCCTAAAGTTTTTGTAAACCTATATTATTTTTATTAAAAAAAGAAATACTTCTTTTTTTAATGCAATAAAAGAATCCGTCTTATGTCACAATTAACATACAAACATCAGATGTTTAAATATTATACACACCTTTGAAACATCAGATGTTTAAGATAAGTTTTACCTGTATTTATGGCAGATGAATAATTGTATTTAAGCTCATAGCACCAGATAAATGTTTAGAATAGTATAACCTGCCTCTTTAAAAAAATGGGTTTTATCCATTCCGTAACTGCATAAAAATTGTTTAGGGGATACGCATTAAAAAAATAGATAAACGGAGATACTCATCATAGTTTAGACAAGAGATCGACGACAGATGTACTAGAGACTAATGGCAAATGGACAAGAGATAGATGACAAATGTGGGGGGAATTAACGACAAATAGACAAGAGATTGATGACAGATCTACGGGAGATCAAAGACGAATGGACAATATATCAACGACAGATGGCCAAGAGATTAATGACAAATTTACGGGAGATCAAAGACAACTGGATAATATATCAACGACAAATAGACTAGAGATTAATGACATATGTACGGGAGATCAAAGACAAACAGACGTGAGATTAATGACAGATAGCTAAGAGATTAACGACAGATGGCTAAGCCATCAGCGACATATATACACAATATTAACAGTAAAAAATACCTGATAACAATTAAATCCAGTATATACTGATGAAACAGAAAGAAAAATTATCAGACAAGGTAATCATAGCGATAAAAAATGATATTGCCGGGGGGCGACTGAAAAAGGGCGAGAAGATTCCTTCAGAGCCAGAGTTGATGGATATTTATCAGGTTGGCCGCTCCACTATCAGGGAGGCAATAAAGACCCTGGCTATCTCCGGCATCCTGCGGGTGCAGCAGGGATCAGGAACTTTTGTCACCTCAAAGCCGAAGAACGAAACGCTGAACCAAAGGATAAGAAGAGCTGATTTTGATGAAGTCAATACCGTTAGAGCCCTGCTGGAGAAAGAAATTGTAAAGCTGGCTTGTCTGAACAGAAGCGCGTACGACCTGGAGGTCATGCAATCTCTGCTGCAAAAACGAAGTGCAGCCATTGAAGCAAATGCTGAAAAGAAATGTACCGATATGGATATTGAGTTCCACATCGCTATTGCAAAGGCTTCGGGTAATAGTATCCTGGCAGATATGTACCAAAGTTTCACAAAGGTCATACGTGACTTCTTTGCGAAACGGGAGGATAAAAACATTGCTCATTTTTCAAATACTCAGCACTTACATGAAAAGCTGGCACAGGCAATTGCCAATAAAGATGAGGCTACGGCTCAAACATTAACACAGCATATTTTAGACAACAATTATTAATACATTATGACCATTCTAACTTTTACAATTATTCTATTATTAGGTGCCTATCTTGCCGGATTAGCAGGCTCTCTTACCGGGCTTGGCGGCGGGGTGGTAATTATCCCACTGCTTACGCTGGTGTTTCACGTAGATATCCGCTATGCTATCGGTGCTGCACTGGTAGCTTCTATAGCTACATCTTCCGGCTCTGCCAGTGCTTATGTAAAGGAAGGAATTACAAACATCCGGCTGGGGATGTTCCTGGAAATTGCAACTACCGCTGGTGCTGTTGCTGGTGCTATACTCGCGGTTTATACGCCCGTAAATATTGTTGCTATCTTATTCGGTGTCATGCTGATCTTTTCTGCAGCCATGACACTCAGAAAGAAACCTGAGGGAGAACTGGAAACAGGAAGCCCACTTTCTTACCGCTTGAAATTAAATAGCAGTTACCCCACTAAAGATGGAATAGTCAGTTATAAATTAAAAAATATCGGCGGAGGTTTTTCGATCATGACCATTGCCGGTGTGCTATCAGGACTGCTGGGCATAGGCTCTGGCGCATTAAAGGTACTGGCAATGGACAGCGCTATGCGGGTCCCTTTCAGGGTCAGCACTACTACGAGTAATTTTATGGTGGGCGTTACTGCTGCCGCAAGTGCTGTGGTTTATCTGCAAAGGGGATATATTGATCCCGGAATTGCTTTCCCTGTAATTATTGGTGTATTGGCCGGCGCTTTCACGGGCTCAAAAATATTGATGAAGATTAATGTGAAATGGCTGAAGCTTATCTTTAGTGTCGCCATTACAGCAATTGCTATTAATATGATCTATAACGGGTTTCACCATAAATTCTAATCTTAAAAAAAATTCTAATGAAGACTACAGAAAATAAAAAAATAACAGACTATGATATGCAACAGCTCATCGGACAGGTGCTGCGATATGGGGTACTGATATCTGGGTGCGTGGCTATTATAGGCGGAATTTTATATCTATGGCAAAAGGGAACAGGGATTCCGAATTATATGCATTTTAATGGTGAACCCGCAGGATATACCAGCTTAACTGGCATTATTAAAGGACTGTCCCAGGGTAGCGCAACGGAAATCATTCAATTGGGCGTAGTGATCCTGATCGCAACGCCTATTATCCGTATCGTTTTTTCCCTGTTCTCTTTTATGCTTGAAAGGGATAAATTGTATGTGATCATCACTTCTATTGTGTTGTGTATTATTCTGTTCAGTATGTTCGGGGGACTTAGTATCTAGTCAAAAAAGAATAAGAGTGCAAAGAAAAGAATATTCAATGCCTGAAGATCAGTCGTTATAAAATTCCACATGGTATTTATAATACACGATATATTTATACAAACAAAGGGGATCCGAATTATCGGATCCCCTTTGTTTGTATAAAATGATATGCTAAATCAGATCAATCGGTTTAGCATATATTCATTATTTAATTCTGTACTGGTTTAACAGCTTCGTTCCTGCTCCTGTAATAAACAAAGAAAGCGGTAGCAGTTAATCCGATTATCCCTTCGATAAAAACGGCCGGGCGGGGACCTATGCTGTTCGCTAACCATCCTATCATTAAGCTACCCACAGGAATCAGCCCCTGGTATGCCATTACATAATAACTGATTGCACGTCCGCGCATTTCAGGGATAGAGTGGGTCTGGATATAAGTGTTGATAGCCGAGGTCTGCGCCATCATTCCTAATCCTGTAGAAGCCATAAACAATAAAGCTACAGGTAATTGTGGTGCGTAGGATAACAGCAAAAGACTGAACCCGAATATTCCTCCTGCAATAACTATTAGTTTGATCAGCGTATTGCTGTTCTTCAGATTCGCAAGATATACCGCACTGACGATGGAACCTAAACCTGCAGCACTCTCAAACCAGCTAAAGGTCTTTGCATCTCCGTCAAAAATATCTTTAGCGAAAATCGGCATCAGGGTGTTGAACGGCATTACAAAAAGACTGCTGATACCGATCATCAGCAATACACTGCTCAGGTCTTTATCGCCCGATACATATTTAAATCCTTCATGAAGCTCTTTCCAAATGCTTTTTACTGGCTTTTCAATCACTCTTAAGTCTAACCGCATCATAAATAAACAGATCAGCACAGGAATATAACTGAGGAAATTTCCTATGAAACAAAAATCGGTACCGAAAGTGCTGAGGATGATACCTGCTACTGCGGGACCAGCGATACGGGCAAAGTTGGTCATGGTGGAGTTAAGTGCAATAGCATTGGGCAGGTCTGCCTTCTCATTGACCAGCTCTACCATCATCGATTGTCTGCAGGTAATATCAAAAGCATTGATAACACCCTGCAACAAGCTTAATCCGATGATGAAAAGTATATTATTATATCCGAAGTATATTATCGCTGCCAGTGCCCCGGCCTGAATCATAGATACCACCTGCGTGATAACCAGAATATGGTAACGGTTATGCCTGTCTACCAAACTCCCTGCATAAGGAGAAAGTACCAGTGAGGGAATTAAACTCACGAAGCCCACTATCCCCAGCAATAATGCCGAACCGGTCAGCTGGTAAACGAGCCAGCTAACGGCCGTCTTTTGCATCCATGTCCCGATAAGGGAGATAGATTGTCCATAAAAAAAGAGTTTGAAGTTGCGTGATTTTAAAGATCGGAATAATGTCATTGTGTTGATTAATTGTGCTGCTACAAATTTCGACATTAGGAATCTATTTATAAAATTGATAGATTTAATGATTTTGATTAGTTTTAACGATCAATTATGGAAGTAAGACAACTGAACTATTTTATTAAAGCAGCAGAGATGCTTCATTTTACGGATGCCGCCGCAGCGTCATTTGTTACACAATCCACATTATCCCAGCAAATTAAACAACTGGAAGATGAATTGGGTATGCTATTATTCGACCGTGTAGGGAAGCAAGTAAGGCTGACAGAGGCAGGAAATGTTTTCCTTTTTCATGCAAGACAGATCATCCTGGATATTAAAAAAGCCAAACAGGCGGTATTCGAATTGAATAATCTGGTAACCGGAGAGCTGAATATTGGGGTTACCTATGCCTTCAGCTCTTTGCTGCTGCCTGCACTGGCACCATTTTTAGCAAAATATCCCGGTATCATGATCCATGTAGAATATGGCACATCGGGAGAACTGGAAAATAAGCTCAGGGTCGCAGAGCTGGATTTCATGGTCGCCTTTCATGAACAGGAAGACAACGCGGGACTGGAGATGCAGCCTTTGTTCTCGTCAAGGATCATGATGGTGGTGGAGAAAAAAAACCCTCTGGCCAGACTCAGCAAGATATCTCTTAAAGAACTGGGTAAGCTGGAGCTGATTTTACCAAGCAACGGATTTAGCTCAAGAGATCTGCTGAATGAGATATTCAGGAAAAACAATATTTCCCCACGCATAAAAATTGAGATGAATGACGTGCATTCTTTACTGTCTATGGTTGAAAGCGGTCACTGGGCTACTATTATCAATGAAAAAGCAATCAGTACCTGGGAGAATCTTGCTGCCGTACCTATTTCAGGAAAAGAACTCTTTAAACAGGCATTTATCCTTTGGCAAAAAGGGGCTTACCGGAAAAAATCAGCCATTCTGTTTATGGAAGAACTGATGAAGATTATCTAGCTTTAGTAGTTATTGCCTCTTCATCAGTTCCACAAAACCGGCTGCTGCTATATATAACTAAATATTCTTTAATAAACGATACTGAACAATATCTTCAATAGACACTACCGTGCTTCCCTGTTGTTTCGCAAAAGCTGCAATTTCAGGTAAACGCGACATGGTGCCATCGTCATTGGTCAGTTCACACAATACCGCCACTGGTCTTAAGCCAGCTAATATCATAAGGTCTATACTCCCTTCGGTATGCCCTCTTCTGCCAAAAACGCCATCAGCATTGGCTTTCAGTGGAAATACATGTCCTGGTCTGGCAAGATCGTCTGGCTTGGCACCATCTGCTATTGCTGTTCTGATAGTCTGTACCCTGTCTGCAGCAGAAACTCCTGTGGTCACCCCCTCTTTGGCTTCAATGGTAATGGTAAATGGCGTTTGGTATTTGCTGTTATTTACTTCTACCATGGGTGATAGCTGAAGCTGCTCTACTCTATCAGGCTGTAAACAAAGACATACAATTCCACTGCATGTCCTGATCATTAAGGCCATATCGGCTACGGTTATACTTTCTGCCGGGAAAATCAGATCACCCTCATTTTCCCTGTTCTCATCATCTACAACTAATACACCTTTACCGCTTTTTAAACTGTTTAACGCATTCTCTATACGTTCTTTAAAATTTTCCCCAAATTGCGTCAGCTCACTCAGACTTTCCATAAAATATATTTAAACGCCGCAAAGGTATCAATTCAGGCTTCAATTCAAATTCATTGTAAACAATTCTCCATGACCTGCCAGGTTCAGGCACAGCTAAATTTCCTCACAGGTAAAGTATCGGCCACAGATAAATTCCTCTTTTTGGTATTGGTTAATATTGCTACATTAGCACAAGCCAAAATACAAACCAGGTTTACAATTAACAGGAAAATAGGACTTTAATTCAATAAAATGATATTAATCACTTTTTAAAACTTTCGGCATCATTTTAAAAGTACCACTATCATCACATCTTTGAATGAAAAATTTTGCCGTATGATGGAAAAAACCAGCTCTTCTGTTGAGACAATTTGCTATCACTGCGGTGATACACTACCGGCTAAGCCATATTTAGCAGACAGCAAACAGTTTTGCTGCCTGGGTTGTAAAGGGGTTTATCAAATCCTGTCCAGCCATAATCTCTCTAATTATTATGCTTATAATAATGTCCCGGGGCAGACTCAAAAAAAGGCAAAACAGCATTTCGATTACCTTGATGATCCGGGCATTGCAGCCGGACTGGTGGATTATACAGACGACCAGGTTACCACTATCACGCTTTTTATTCCTGCCATCCATTGCAGCTCCTGCATCTGGCTGCTGGAAAACTTACATAAGTTCAGCCACTCTATTTTCCAGTCGCGCATAGACTTCCTTAAAAAACAAGTGGCCATCTCTTTTAAAAATCAGGAGATATCATTGCGCAAAGTGGTAGAACTGCTTGAAGCAATTGGCTATGAACCTTTAATAAGTCTGCAGGATGTGGTTAAAAAACAGCAGGCCGACCACTCGGAACGCAACCTGATCACCAAGATCGCTGTAGCCGGTTTCTGTTTCGGGAACGTGATGCTGCTCAGCTTCCCTGATTACTTCGGTCTTGCCAATTTTGAACAGGAATTCAAGTCTTTCTTTGGCTGGATCAACCTGGCCTTTGCCCTGCCTGTATTACTATACAGTGCAAAAGATTATTTTAGCTCGGCCTGGAATAACCTTAAACGCGGGGTGCTGAATCTCGACTTCCCCCTCGCACTGGGTATTGCAGTCATGTTTATCAGGTCGGTCGCAGAAATTGTTACCCATACGGGCGCTGGTTTCGTAGACACGCTGTGTTCGCTGGTTTTCTTTTTACTGATTGGCAAATGGATGCAGCAGCGCACTTATCACTACCTTTCTTTTGAACGTGACTACCGCTCCTACTTCCCTGTTGCAGTTACACTGATCAAAAAGGGAGAAGAAAAACCTCTGCCGCTCAATGAATTAAAAATAGGCGACAGGATCCTGATCCGCAGCCATGAGATTATTCCCGCCGATGCCATACTGCTTAAGGGAGAAGCTAAACTGGATTTCAGCTTCGTTACGGGCGAGTCTGTCCCTGTAGAGAAAGTCCTGGGCGAAGTAATCTATGCCGGAGGCCGGCAGCTTACCGGCGCAATTGAACTGGAAGTGATCAAGCCTGTTTCGCAGAGTTATTTAACACAGCTATGGAACAATGATACTTTTAGCCAGAAAGATAGCATCAAAACATTCAGCGACTCTGCAAGTAAGTATTTTAGTATAGTACTGCTTGCCGTAGCTTTGTGTGCAGGACTGTTCTGGCTAAACACTGATATTAACCGCGCTGTGGCTTCATTTACCGCAGTACTGATTATCGCCTGCCCTTGCGCCCTGGCACTAAGCTCGCCTTTTACACTGGCTGCAGTACTCAGTATTTTTGACAAAAATAAATTCTATCTCAAAAATACGGCTGTGATTGAAGAGATGGCCAGGATAGATACCGTGGTCTTTGATAAAACCGGGACTATCACTAATCCTGATGCAGGAGGTTTTGTTTTTGAAGGTCAACTTTCTGACCTAGAGAGGCAAATGGTGTGCGACCTGGCAAAAAACTCTGGTCACCCGCTGAGCAGAGAACTGGTGAAATACCTGAATTTACCTTCACGGTTCCCGGTGGACCGCTATATGGAAAAAGTGGGGAGAGGACTGAGTGGCTGGGTGAACGGACATGCGCTGAAATTGGGCAGTGCCGCTTTTCTTAACCTGAGAGATCCCGACCGCGGCAGTGTGGTCCACATTGTCATAGACGAGGTTTATAAAGGATATTTCCTTGCCAGGCAAACATGGAGGCCCGGCTTTAAACAACTGGCTGTAACTTTGGGGCAAAAGACCGACCTGCACCTGCTATCCGGCGATCATGACCACGACAGGCAGCTTTTGACACCTTTTTTCCCGAGAGCACAACAGCTCCATTTCAGACAGAATCCGCAGGATAAATTAAATTATATCCGTCTCCTGCAGGAAAGCGGTGCCAAAGTGATGATGTTTGGCGACGGACTTAATGACGCAGGCGCATTGAGACAAAGCGACCTGGGTATCGCTGTAACGGATAACATTAATAATTTCTCCCCAGGATGTGATGCTATTTTAGATGGTATGGCATTTGAAAAAATACCTCAGTTTATTAAACTGGCTAAAAATGCGGTGAAAGTTATACATATGAGCTTTGTGATTTCACTGTTATATAACACCGTCGGACTCTTTTTTGCAGTGCAGGGACTGCTGTCTCCTTTGATGGCTGCCATCCTGATGCCTTTAAGTACCATTACGATTATACTGTTCACTAGTATTACTGCCAGATATTACGCCCACTTAAATAAACTGCTATGAACATGATCTATATACTGATTGGTTTCAGTATCCTGCTGGCACTACTTTTTCTATTAGCCTTTTTCTGGGCCAGCAAGTCTGGCCAGAATGACGATCTCTATACTCCGGGGGTGAGAATCCTGTTCGACGATGAAATACCTCATTCGGACAAGAAAAAAAGTGACGAAGATCAAGAATAGAGGCAATATATGTCATACGTCATATTTTTTATTCCTCCTAATTTTACTTATACAAACCATACACTATTTTTCTTATGATTGAAAAATTTCATTACGACAACAAAACCGTCAGAAATTTCGCTATTGCCACCATCGTATGGGGCATAGTCGGAATGACGGTCGGGCTCCTGATCGCGATGCAGCTGTTTACACCTGCACTGAATCTGGGTTCGCAGTATACCACTTTTGGCAGGATCCGGCCGCTGCACACTAATGCGGTGATTTTCGCATTTGTGGGCAACGCAATTTTCATGGGGGTTTATTATTCATTGCAGCGCCTGCTTAAAGCCAGGATGTTTAGTGATGTGCTCAGTAATATCCACTTCTGGGGCTGGCAGCTGATTATTGTTGCTACAGCGATTACGCTGCCGCTGGGTTTTACCACTTCCCATGAATATGCAGAAATGGAATGGCCAATAGATATCGGCATTACGCTGATCTGGGTGGTCTTCGGTATCAACATGTTCGGTACGATCATCAAAAGACGTGAGAAACATATGTATGTAGCCATCTGGTTTTATATTGCGACTTTTGTCACGGTTGCGGTACTCCATATTGTGAATTCAATTGAATTGCCTATCTCTGCCTTTAAAAGTTATTACATCTATGCAGGTGTGCAGGATGCATTGGTACAATGGTGGTATGGTCACAATGCGGTAGCTTTCTTCCTGACTACTCCTTATTTGGGAATGATGTATTACTATCTTCCAAAAATGGCAGACCGTCCGGTGTATTCGTACAAACTAAGTATACTCCACTTCTGGTCGTTGATTTTCATCTATATATGGGCTGGCCCTCACCATTTATTATATACTTCGCTACCTACATGGGCACAATCTTTAGGCGTAGCATTCTCTATCATGCTGATCGCACCAAGCTGGGGCGGGATGATCAACGGACTGCTTACCTTGCGCGGTGCATGGGATAAAGTACGTGAAGACCCGAAACTGAAGTTTATGGTTGTTGGTATTACCGCTTATGGTATGGCTACATTTGAGGGACCAATGCTGGCGCTGAAACAAATCAATGCAATCGCTCACTATACGGACTGGATAGTTGCACACGTACACGTTGGTGCTTTGGGATGGAATGGCTTTTTAACCTTCGGTATTCTATACTGGCTGATTCCAAGAATCTACAATACAGTACTGTACTCTAAAAAACTAGCTTCCTTCCACTTCTGGATTGGAACACTGGGAATTATATTTTATGCCGTTCCTCTTTATTTCTCTGGTTTCACTCAAGGCTTAATGTGGAAAGAGTTTACTCCGGAAGGTGTATTAAGATACCCTAACTTCCTGGAAACTGTAATCCAGATTTTACCGATGTACATGCTAAGGGCTTTAGGTGGTGCCTTATACCTTACAGGTGTGATCGTAATGACCTACAATTTAGCTAAAACCATGCTTGCAGGTAAACTGGTAGCAAATGAAGCTGCTGAAGCTCCTGCACTGCCAGAGGTTTATGTTGCACAAGGTTCTGATAAAAAACTGCACAGGATACTGGAACGTAAACCAATGCTGTTTCTGATCCTTTCGCTGATCGTGATCCTTATTGGCGGGATGATTGAAATGATGCCTACGTTTACCATCAAATCAAATATCCCTACCATTGCGAGTGTTAAACCTTACAGTCCGCTGGAATTACAGGGAAGGGATCTCTATATCAGAGAAGGTTGTGTAAACTGCCACTCGCAGATGATACGCCCTTTCCGTTCAGAAACCGAACGTTACGGCGAGTACAGTAAGGCTGGTGAGTTTGTGTATGATCACCCGTTCTTATGGGGCTCAAAACGTACAGGTCCGGATTTACAGCGTGAAGGTGGTAAATATGGTAATGCATGGCACTATAATCACCTGTACGATCCGCAAACCATGTCGCCCGGAAGTATTATGCCTCCGTATGAATGGTTAATTGAGCAGAAGCTGGATACCACAACTACACGTGCCAAAATCAATGCAATGCGTTCTTTAGGTGTCCCTTATGCTGAAGGCTATGAAAATAAAGCGAATGCTAAATTGGATCAGCAGGCTAAAACGATTGCAGCAGACCTGAAACAGAATAACATCAAGGTTAAAAGCGACAGAGAGATCATTGCGATCATTGCATACTTACAAAGACTTGGAACAGATATTAAAGCAAAATAAATATAACCTACAGACATGTTTAAGCAATTTTTAGATCAGGTTGACGGAAACCAGGGGTATCTGCTCAGCTCATTAGGAATATTCCTCTTATTTTTTATTCTTGTAGGGGTATACATTCTGACAATAAAAAAAGACGAAGTTAAATATATGAGTGAACTGCCATTAAAAGATAACGACGATGAAAGAGGTAGTTAGCAGTAGCTGGTCTACGGGAAATACTTCTATAGACATCGTGATCGGATTAATGCTGATCACCTCAATTATGGTACTGTGTGTTTCTATCCTGATGCTCAGGGTGATCAAATTCTATGTTAAAGAAGCTGCCAATCCGAAGCCATTCTCTACTCCGGAAGAAAAAGAAAGAGTAAGACTAGAGCAGGAAGCCCTTGAAGCTGCAAAACCTAAGAAACCTTCAATATGGCAAAAGCTCATGCAGCTTAAGCCTCTTGAAGAAGAAGGCAGCCTGGTGATGGAGCATAAATTTGATGGCATAGCAGAGTTAAACAACCCTACGCCTGCATGGTTTATGGTACTGTTTTATGGAACGATCATTTTCGCCATCGGCTACCTGCTGAATTACCATGTTTTTGGTTACGGCAAATTACAGGATGAAGAATATGTTGCTGAAATAGAGCAGGCGGCAGTAGATAAAGCAGCCTTTCTGGCCAACCCGGTAAACGCGGCGAGTGCAGTGAATGAGAATAATGTGGTGCAAAGCAAGGATGCCAAGATACTTGAATCAGGTGCCGCGCTCTTCGCTAACCGCTGTACGCCATGCCACGGCGACCATGGTCAGGGTATCGTCGGACCAAATCTGACGGATGAGTACTGGCTGCATGGAGGAAAGATCCAAAGCGTATTCAAAACTATTAAATATGGCGTACCTGAAAAAGGCATGATCGCCTGGGAGAAATCCCTGAGCGCTCAGCAAATAGCAGATTTAGCCAATTATGTATTATCATTACAAGGAACAAAACCCGCAGGGGCGAAAGCTCCACAAGGTGAAAAAGAATAATGTCACAAAGCCCTTTACAGTTCAGAAACCAGATTAGTACCGTCAGCGATGACGGAAAAAAACGAAAATGGATTTACCCTAAAATTGTAAAGGGCAAATTGTACCAATACCGTTCTGCGGTAAGTTATTTTTTTCTTGCACTGCTGTTCGCCGCACCATTCATTAAGCTCAATGGCGAACAACTGGTGCTGCTGAATGTGATTGAAAGAAAGTTCGTCTTCTTTGGCATTATCTTCTGGCCGCAGGATTTTTACCTTTTTGTGCTCGCACTGCTCACCTTCATCGTATTCATTGTGCTGTTTACGGTGGTATTTGGCAGGGTATTTTGCGGATGGGCTTGTCCGCAGACTATTTTCCTGGAAATGATTTTCCGCAAGATTGAAAACTGGATTGAAGGAGACCACCTGAAACAGCAAAAGCTGGATAAAGCTCCTCTTACTTTCAATAAGATCTGGAAGAAAACACTTAAGCATACTGTGTTTTTTGCTATTTCCTTTTTTATTGCAAATATCTTCCTCTCTTACCTTATCGGCAGCCAGGCGTTATGGCAAATCATCACTGCCCCGGTTGCACTGCATCTATCTGGGTTCATCTCTATCTGTATCTTTACCATTGTCTTCTATCTGGTCTTTTCCAGAATGAGAGAATTGGTATGCACAGTCGCCTGCCCCTATGGCAGGCTCCAGGGGGTACTGCTGGATAATCAGAGTATCATTGTTGCATATGATTATAACCGCGGAGAGCCACGCGGCAAAAGAGTGAGAGAAGAAAATGCAATAGGCGATTGTATTGACTGTCATTTATGTGTACAGGTTTGCCCTACAGGGATAGATATCCGCAACGGCACCCAAATGGAGTGCGTAAACTGCACGGCATGTATTGATGCATGTGATATGGTCATGGAAAAAATAAGTCGCCCTAAACGCTTAATTGGCTTTAAATCCGAAGACGAGATCGCCACCAACAGACCTTTCCGCTGGAGTAAACGTATTTACGGTTATTCAGTGGTATTATTGCTGCTCATCGGCACGCTGTCTTATCTCCTCATCAGTCGCACGGATGTACAAACCAGTATACTCCGCGCTGGCGGCACACTCTATCAGCTACGGGATAAAGAACATACTGTAAGCAATTTATATAATACTGAGCTGGTGAATAAGACGAACCATCCTATTGTATTTGAAATTGTGCCTGATGATAAAGACGCAAAAATTCAGTATATTCAAAAAGAAGATAAGCTGGAAGTTGGCGGCAGTGTTAAAATTACTTTCTTTGTAATCCTGCCACAGCAGTCTATCAAAAAATATAAAACCAATGTAGGCTTTAAGCTGATCTCCGACCATAAGGAAGTGAGTCATTTTGAAACTACATTTATTGCACCTGTTAATGAATAAACTATGAACTGGGGAACGAAAGCAGTACTGGCACTAGCTACATTTATGACATTTATTATTGTGCTTGCTGTTTTTATGTTTAACAGCAAAACTGATGCACTGGTAGATAATGACTACTATGAAAAAGGAATCGGTTATACCAAAGACTATACGCGTAAAGAACAGGTAAAGAAAGACCATGCACAGCCTGTATTAACGATAAGTGCTGAAAACATCACTGTTCAATTTAAAGAAAACGCTAAGGGAAAGATAACACTGATGCGCACAGCAGACAAGAGCCTGGACCGCGCGGTGTCATTTGAAACCGATACAGCCAGGCAGGTAGTCATTCCCGCAGGTACGTTAAGAAAAGGATCATGGAGATTAATTGCCGACTGGGTAAGCAATGAAAAAGCTTATCTGTACGAACAGGAAATTACGATTAAATAAGTTGTTAGTTTAATGAGTTATCAGAATTTAGCTTTTATGATTGGCCTCCTGGGCAGCGTACATTGCGTTGGCATGTGCGGCCCGCTGGCTTTTGCAGTTCCCTCTTTGCAATCGGGCTGGGGATACCTGGTACTGGATAAGCTAATTTACCAGGCCGGCAGGATTATTTCCTATTGCTTTCTTGGCGTATTTATTGGCTTATTGGGAAGGCAATTATGGCTCGGGGGACTGCAGCAGGGCATGAGTATTTTTAGTGGTATACTCATTATCCTAGCCGCTGCTTCCAGGTTATTCCGTGTCCGGATCAATACTTCGGGCTCGTTCCTGTTAAAACCCTTTCACCAGCTTTTTAATTATGCCCTTAAACATAAAGCCAATCATCTGATTATAGGGATAGTAAACGGATTTCTGCCTTGTGGATTTGTCTATCTGGCCATGGCAGGGGCACTAAATACCGGTAGTGTGAATTCAGCTATCAGCTATATGTTCTGGTTTGGGCTGGGCACTACGCCCCTGATGTTTATTGCCGGTTTAAGTGCCGGATTTACGGGGGTTGTATTCAGAAGAAAGATCAACCAGGTTGTCCCCTATCTGATGCTGTTTCTCGGCTGCTGGTTTATCCTGAGAGGGATGGAACTAAATATCCCTTACCTGAGTCCGGCGAAAGCAGCTACGATAACAGAATGTATGTGATGATTCAAAAAGAGTGCGTATAATTAAAACAGAGCGTAACAGGAATTAAAATAGATGCAGCAGGACAGGATAACGAATTATCCTGCCATACTGAATAACTGCGATTGCGGCTGATTAGCCCATAACCTGGCGTCAAGCGCCATACAAATGTTTCTTAAGAATCTTTTACCAAGTACGGTAACTTCCAGTTGATTGCCTTCAATAATGACCAGTCCGTCATCCGCAAGGAGTTTCATACGTTCAAGACCTTTCATTAATGCAGGATGTTGCTCTTGCGGCAATTCCCATGATGTACGCCCTTTGCACATCAGGTTTAGGATATGTCTTCTGATCACCAGGTCTTCCTGGTTCAGGATATGTCCTTTGAAAACAGGAATCTCTCCCCCATTTACCAATTCGATATATTCTTCTACTTTTTTCACATTCTGGCTAAAAGCCGTCCAGCTGTCACTGATAGAAGAAACACCCAAACCAACCATTAACCTGCTGTAAAGATGCGTATATCCCATAAAATTACGGTGTAAATGACCTTCTTGCTCAGCAGTATATAAACTATCAGTCTTCAGTGTAAAATGATCCATACCAATTTCAGTATACCCACCAGCCTTGAGCATACTCCGTCCAATTTCATACAGTTCCTGTTTCAAAGCAGAATCAGGTAAATCGGCATCTGTATATCTTCTCTGACCCGGCTTTACCCAGGGCACATGTGCATAGCTATAGAAAGCAATACGATCAGGACGTAGCTCCAGAACGGATTGTATCGTATCCGTTAATCCTTCAATATTTTGTAATGGCAACCCATAAATCAAATCATAGTTTACAGAATTATATCCTATCCGGCGTGCCTGATCGGTTACAGTCTGCACTTCTGATACGGTTTGAATCCTGTTGATAACCAGTTGTACCCGGGGGTCGAAATCCTGAATACCAAGACTTATGCGTTTAAACCCAAGGTTATACAAAGTAATTAAATGTTGTTCGGTAGTGTTTGCAGGATGCGCTTCAAAACTAAACTCTGCATCGGCATGTATTTCTGCATCTTTCAGGATACCTTTAATGAGCATCTCCAAATTCTCCGGACTGAAAAAAGTAGGTGTACCACCTCCAAGGTGCAGCTCTCTTATGATAGGTTTATCACTAAAAAGCTTCCTGTACATCTTCCACTCTTTTAATACGGCAAGCAGATAGGGTTCTTCAACTTTATGGTTTTTCGTGATCCTGGTATTGCAGCCGCAATAGGTGCAAAGGCTCTCACAGAAAGGTAAATGAATATATAAACTCATGCCATTCTGATGATTGCTATGCCGGAAAGAACTGCTTACGGCATATGCCCATTTTTCTTTATCAAACCTTTCATTATCCCAGTAAGGAACAGTCGGGTAACTGGTATATCTTGGCGCAGCAACATGGTATTTTTCAATCAGCTCTTTATTGCTCATCTTTAAATACCGCCTTTCTGCCATTTATCAAGATTTAAAATAGTTTCCTTGGCAAGTGCCAGCGGCAACCCTATTTCTGCCACTCCCATTAAGGAATTTGCAGAAACATTCGCAATTTTAATATTGTGCTTTTCAGCAGCATCATGGTCAATATGTATCACAGACGTCGATCTGGTAGCAATATATTTTACCCCAAGTTCTGCCAGTCTATTAATAACATCTTCCGATAATTCATCCTCATTGAATACGATAACGGCTTCTTTACCTTCGGCATAACTAGCTGTTTTCGGGCTGAGTGAATTAGATATCAATGTGATATCATGTTTTTTATGATTGGCTATCGCCAGTGGCTCTTTTTCAAAAGACTTTATACTATAAGCTACGACTCTCATTCCAATTTTATTTGTTTATTACCAAAATTAGCAGGAAAACCCTTAAAATGGAATGAGATTAGTCAGCGATAAATGTGATATTAATCAGTTTTTCATCTGTTGAAGCCTTGAGATATTCAGAATTACAATCTGACTTCCCTTCCTTTCGATGATCTCTTCGTCTTTAAAATCGCTCAGAATACGGCTTACAGTCTCTGTAGCCATGCCTGCCATAGCGGCCAGGTTATCTCTTGAAATGCGGAGCACAATTTGTCCTCCTTGCTTTTCCTGCTTGCACAAGCGCACCAATACATCGGCCATTCTTTTACGTACAGAGTGATAAGCAAGCTGTAATAACTGTTCTTCTTTATCGAGTATATTATTGGAGAGAATATGGATAAACTGTCTCGCTACATCCGGATAACGGTTCAATAGCTCTTCCAGCATTTCTTTAGGCAGCTGACAAACAGTAGTATCTTCCAATGCTTCGGCAGTTTCCGAATACGGTTCGTTCAGCAGCAATGCAGGGATACCAAAATATTCTTCCGGGCCATACATTCCTGTGAGCAGTTCGCGTCCGTCTTCGCTCAGTTTCACCGTCTTCACTTTTCCGCTCAGTACCAGGTATATTCCTGAAACAGGATCTGACTCATAATAAATGATCTGTTTCTTTTTGATGACGCGGACTTTACGTTCCATCATCATTTTATCCAGTTCTTTTACCCCCTGGGTCCCGGAAACCAGGCTGTTTAACTTATCTATAGATTTACTGTAAAATATTTCCTGTTTCTCTTTCTTGTTTAACCTGCTTTCTATTGCATTCAGCAGCTCCACATCGTCAAAAGGCTTTACCAGATAATCATCTGCTCCCATTTCCATTCCCTTACGCATATCCATTCTTTCGGCCTTTGCCGTAAGGAATATAAAAGGTGTAGCAGCAGTCTGTGGATTTTTGTTAAGTAAATAAAGCACACCATAACCATCAAGCTCTGGCATCATGATATCACAAAGAATTAAATCAGGCAGCTGCGAATTGGCAAGTTCTACGCCTGTTTTTCCATTATCTGCCTGAAACACTTCATAATTAGCAAGTTCCAGAATTTCTGCTGTACTTTCCCTAATGTCGTCGTTGTCTTCAATAATGAGTATGGTTTGTTGTTTCATGTTAATTATTTGTTAAAAGAAAGTATAAATGTGGTACCCTTATTAATTTTGCTCTCAAATTGCAGATCGCCTTTCATTAAACTCGCATAACGAAGTACGATATTCAATCCCAATCCTGTACCGGGAATATTTCCTGTATTATGGGCCCTGAAAAAAGGCTGGAACAAATGTTTCTGATCCGTTTCTGGTATGCCTATGCCATTATCTTTGATCGTTACGATACACTGGCGGTCGTTAACCTCGGTATTAAATTCTATAAAAGTATTTTCTCCTGAATATTTAATTGCATTATTGATCAGGTTGATCATACAATTCTTCAGTAAATTCTGATCCAGCATAACCAAACTCTCCAACCCGGTATGCAAGTAGATAATATTCTGGTCCTGTTTGGCGATCATCTGCATCTCTTCGGTAATCTCTTCAGCCAACTTCACAAGATCGAACTCCTGAAATGACGGTTCCACCCTTCCTGCTTCCAGCCTTTCCAGAGAAAGGAAATCATTCAGGATCGTGGTGAGGTTGCCAACGGCATTTTTTATTTTATGAACATGTTTAGCAATATGCTTATTCTCAAATGGCTGTGCATATTTTTCAATAAGTGATGAAGAAAGCTGTACGGAACTCAATGGTGTACGGAATTCATGTGAAGCCATAGAGACGAACCTGCTCTTCATCTGATTTAACTCCTTCTCTTTCTCAAGAGATATACTCACCTCTTCTTTGGCCTCCCGTAAAGCACTGACCGTTTTCTTTAATGAACGGGTACGCTCTTCAACAAGGTTCTCCAGTTCGATGGCATATTCACGCAGGCGTTCCTCTGCTTCCTTTTCCTTAGACAAATCATGAATGAAACCAGTAAATATTTTGCGGACACTAAACTGAACTTCGCTTACAGCAAGCCTGAAAGGAAATGTAGTCCCGTCTTTTTTCAATCCTCTTACTTCCCTGCCTTTACCAATAATATGCTTATACCCTGTTTCATTGTAATGTGCAAGATAGCTGTCATGTGCAGATTTATCAGGATCGGGCATCAATACGGAAACATTTTTTCCAACAATCTCATGAACCTCATATCCGAAAAGCTTGAGTCCTGCAGGATTAATACTCTCTATTACACCCATTTGATCTATGGTAATGATCCCATCAATTGCTGTCTCAATAATCGCCTCTAATAGCTTGGCATTTTCCATAAGATAATTTTTACAAATATAGAAATCAAATTTCCGGTTCCTAAATCAATTTTTAAAATCAGCATTTTAGTACCTACAATTACTTCGAAACAATATAGTCACAATATGTAAGGTATCACCATGATTCAGGTTCTTGACACTACAAATATCCGCAGCCGTATCCAAGCACCGGGTGACTTCAATCATACAGGTAGCAAACATGCGTCACACAAAAGAGTGACTACAGTCATATTTTAATTTGAATTTTCTCCGGTCTTTTGTAAATGTACAGATTAATTAAACCCTATGAATCACACTTTCCATATACCCGTTTTGGGATTGGGTTACTCGGTTGATACCCCTTTAAAAGTAGCCAAATATGGCATATCCTCTGTTGCCTCAATAGTAGATGATGAGTTAGCAGAGCGGATGAGAAAGTTTCATTCAGAAGCCAATGGCATAACGTACGCCCCGATTGCTAAAGAAGAAGTTGACAGCAGAGCAAAAAGAATTACCGCTTATCTGAATATGATGGATAGCATAGTCAAAAAACAATTTGAGACTATACAGCAGGAAAGCTTTGCACCTGAGAATGATATCCATAATTATTTTGAATTTCTTCCTGAGCATTCAGTATTAAAAAGCATGTATCATAAAATGATGCTTTTACCTGATGGAACGGAAAAAAATGACCTTCAGCAACAGCTGAGGCAAAATATGAGTGCCGGACACATTGACGTTAATATCATGACGAAAGTGGACAAGGCAAATTATGATAAAAACAATGAAAGTATAGGCAACGATTATACTGATGCACTCGCTGCGATGCGTGGCTTCGGAAACAGTACGCTGCGCTCGTCTGTAGTCATCTCGGCAGGACTAAATCCACGGCTGTTCACCTATATGGAGAATTGCGTTGATTTCTACCCGGACGAGAATGGTATCATCAAAAAGAATATCACTCTGAAAGTGAGCGATTTCAGATCGGCACTGATACAGGCAAAGATGCTCGCCAAAAAAGGTTTGTGGATCTCTGAATTCAGGGTTGAATCAGGACTTAACTGCGGTGGACATGCTTTTGCAAGTGAAGGTTTCTTACTTGGACCTATCCTGGAAGAATTTAAAATTAAAAGAGAAGAACTGCTCACAGAACTGACAGGTATTTATACTGCCGCCTTAATTGCAAGAGATTTGCTTCCTTCGGGACAGCCTTCATTAAAGATCACTGCACAGGGTGGTATCGGTACCTACGAAGAGCACTCTTTTCTATTGAATTACTATTCGCTGGATTCAACAGGCTGGGGCAGTCCATTCCTGCTTGTTCCTGAAGTGACAAATGTCGATGAAAATACGATGGAAGCGCTGGCCAATGCTTCAAAAGAGGATTATTATGTAAGTAATTCATCTCCATTGGGTGTGTTGTTCAATAATTTCAAAAACAATACCATGGAAGAGCAGCGTCTGGAACGCATAGCAAAAGGAAGGCCCGGAAGCCCATGTCTTAAAAAATTCCTGTCTACCAATACAGAATTTACTGAGCTGCCAATCTGTACTGCCTCAAGGGAATACCAGAACCATAAAATCAATGAACTTGACAAAATGGAACTGAGCCCAGAGCAATATATCCAGAGATTTGATACTATAACTGAAAAAATCTGTTTATGTGAAGGTCTTTGTGCTGCAACTTATATCAAAAATGGCTTGATTAAACCAAAAGAAAGCAGAGCTGTAAGTATTTGCCCTGGTCCTAATCTGGCTTATTTCTCCAGACAATATACATTAAAAGAAATGATCAGCCATATCTATGGCAGAGAAGTTATTCCTTTTAAAATGAACCGTCCAAATTTGTTTATCAACGAACTGGAATTATATATTGATTACCTTAAAAAGGATATTACAGCACAAATTACTGAGCTGAGTGCTAAGAAAACCAAATACTTCGAGAAGTTTTCACAACAGTTATTTAATGGTATCAACTACTATAAAGAGCTCATACCAGAATTAAAGCTGCATACCGACTTAGCAGCACAAGAACTACGTCATCAATTGCTGGTAGCTGAAGAGAAACTGAAGCTGATAACCAAAGACCTGAGCTTTTCCATAGCTTAGGTAACCCCTCTATTAAAGAAGAAAAGGCCGTACTTACACAGTATGGCCTTTTTTATTGAGGTTAAAAAACTTCTTTTTTATTTAAGTGCGGCCTGAATAGCTTTGGCTTTTTTGTCGTGCTCCATAATAACCGGCAACGTTTTCTTCGCAAAATCACGCACTTCTTTGGTTTGAGAATTTATCCCTCCTTCAAAAAGGGCGACGGTTTTATCATGGTCGGTTACCATCATCGCAATATAATGCTTATCGAAAGCCACTCCGCTCATCTTTTTCATCATTTCTACATGCGCTTTCTCATCGGCAGGATATTCAGCAGGTAACAGCACTTTCTTTTTCAATGCAAGAGCTTTAAGCTCATTATTTGCTTTGGTATGATCCGCTACCATTTGTGCCGCAAAAGCTTTTACCTGCGGATTGTCAGATTTCTGTGCTATCTTCCCTAACTCAACTTCCATCATTCCACCCAAAGCTGCAGTTTTCATAAAGGTATCTTCATCACCGTCAACTTTAGACTGATTGGTAACATCTCCCGTTTTCGTGTCCTTACTATCTGAAGCTTTGAAGCCGGTATCAGCGACCATACCGCCGCCATCAGTAGAAGCCTGTGAAGAATCCACGTTAGAGGAGTCACTACTGGTACCTCTCGTTTCAGGACTATGACAAGCCTGGAAAGCACATGATGCACTTATCAACAGGACAAATAAATTTAATGATTTCATTAGGATCGATTTTAATGTTTACAATATAAAGACCTAACACCCCAACTATTAAAAAGTTTGATATGCACGCTGACCTTTGCTGACGATCAATCAACGCCTGCCGGAACCACCAGTGGTTTTCTTTTTCAAAACCAGCTGCAAAAGCACTGCAATAGTAACGACCAGCAAACAGCCGATAACATTAAGCCATAAATAAGCAACTACCTTGTTATACCCGCAAATGCATACCACAATTTCGGTAAGGATAGCGGCATAGAATACCGAACGTCCATTTACCCGTTTGATATAAAAAGCAACTAAAAAGACACCCAGGATTGTCCCGTAAATATAAGAGCCGAGGATATTAACGGCTTCGATCAGGTTTCCGATTTTACTGGCATATAAGGCCATTCCAATACAGATCAGGCCCCAGATAATCGTAGACCACCGGGACGCTTTCAGGTATTTCTCATCGCTTGCATCTTTATTGATCAGCCGTTTATAGATGTCGATTACACTCGTTGAAGCAAGAGAATTCAATGCACTGGCTGTAGAGCCCATAGATGCCAGGAAAATAATTGCAATCAGCAAACCGATCAATCCTTTCGGTAAATACCGGGTCACAAAACTTAGGAATACATAATTATTATCATTGATATCTGCACCCTTATCATTTTTCAGCATCAGGTCCGTTACCTGCTTACGAATATCTTTCCCCTCTTCATCAGCAGCCTTCAGCACAATCCGCTGCCGGTCAATACTAGCCTGGTCTTTACGGTCGAGCGCCAGGTTCAATTTATCTACTTCAGCTTGTTTGTGTTTAAAAGCCTGGGCATAATTATTTTTAAGTACATTCAACTGCGGATTATAACTGCTCTTCTCCAGTTTATTTAATTCATAACTATTGAAAAATACCGGGGGGCGATTGTATTGGTAAAAAGTAAATACCAGCACCCCTATCAATAAAATCAAAAACTGCATAGGTATTTTCACCAATCCGTTCATCAGTAGCCCCAGCCTGCTTTCACTCACAGAAGAACCCGTTAAATACCGGCCAACCTGGCT
>JAATFQ010000108.1 GCA_015655115.1 Sphingobacteriales bacterium | reverse complement strand
TGCAGCCATAACTTACCTTTTAGGGGTACCCTGGAATCATCCAGCTTTTCACCCTCGGGTATAGCCGTTCCTTCTACCCCTGTTTTATTATCTGTCCGGTATATGTCAAGCTTAAAATCAGTTCCACTGATCTGGTACCCGCCAATGGAATAGATATTTTTCATCATCAGGTCCCATGTAGGCAGATTCGTCTTGGTAGTTTCATTCTTTAATAACTTCGCATACAGAACCTTCGGCGATGCCTGATCAAAACTCACATCAGTAGAAAACTCTCCTACCTGGTATTCTACGCCGTTGTAGGTATACCTGAATGCAACAGCAAGTATCTCATCTGCATTCAGTGCATTGTTTAATGAAATATAACCCAGCTGGGGATGAAAAGTATATTCCTTATCTGCCAGTTTCCGGGCATAGGTCATCTTTGCATAGTTGTCCGTTCCACCATTAGCCTGGAAGAAAGAAATAATATCATTGGAATTGGTTAGCCTGGCATTTGCAGGCAGCTTCGAGAGCAGGTCATTAGACTGACGTGGCCCCTGCATTAAGCTGTAACCCGAAGGTAAAGCCGAATAAGGCGTGCCGCCGATAAGTTGTGCCGTATTATAGGGCGCATTCTCACCCAGATCTATAAAACCTAAAACATCTCTTGAATCGGTAGTATTTCCTGTTTTATTGGTTATCCATACCTCCATTTTGGTGATATTGATGCCCGAAGTCAGTGTTGGCGGTGTAGAGAGTGCTTTGTTGTAATTATTCCTGAAATAAGCAGCTAAAAAATAATGCTTATTCGCCTCATAATTGTCGCCCCCAATCCTGAATTCATTCTGCTGTGCCCCATTATTGATCTGGATTTCTTTAGTCTGTGATTTCTGCTGCGCAATTACACTGGTCACATGCAGCTTCCCAAATTGTAATTGTGTTTTTACACCAAACAAGGCCTGTGTTCCAGTAATCAGCGAGGTGCTGAGCGGCATACTCACATTTCCGATCTCGATCTTCTTGATGATATCATCCTCACTGCCTGTATAATCCAGCTTCACCTGGTTTTCAAAGTCGAACTGTGCCTCGGTATTGTAGTTCATATTGAGCTTTAGCTTTGTCCCGATATTACCCACCACATCCATCTGTATACGTTGTGTAAAATCGAAGTTGCTCTGCACACGCTGGCTTTCATTGAACAATGGATTCTCATTCTTATTGATACGCCCCAGGAAGGTGAGTTCAGCTTCGCCCCGTGGCTGGATATCGATCAGCGTGCCGCCAAATATTTTCTCAAAAGATTTACTGTAGACATTCACGGTGGGGATAATCCCTGTATGACGAACCTCGTTTACTTCCGAGTCGGATATTGCCCTCCAGTTTGCCCGCTTAATCTCGCTGTTCACCAGTCGCTGGTACTCCTCTATCGTAAGGTACTGCGGTGGATTAAAGAAACGCCCGCCCACAATATCCCTGATGATATATAACTTATTTACCGCATCATACTCAACCTCCCGTTTTACATTATCAGGCAGAGGATTAAAAGAATTGAAAGGATCACGGATACCCAGACGTTGTTTTTCTTTAAGACCGAAGGAATTCTTCACCGAATCTCGGGCATTAGTCTGCCGCCTTACCTGTGAAAATGCCCGCTGTCCATAAAAGGAAAAAACTAAAAAAACGACCAGGGTAAAGCTCTTTCTCAATGACGGGAATTTATTACAGGTTTTTTAAAGCTATTTTTATCATTTGTTCAACAGTTAGTTCTCCTACAGCATTTTTAACTGCATTATCAATCGCCTTTTCTGCGGGGGCTTTAGTAAATCCGAGCATCATCAGGGCCGATAAAGACTCCTCGCGAACGGTATTATTTAATGGCGCCGAAATCAGGGAGCCCGTACCTTCTTTTTTAAGTTTATCCTGTAATTCAAGGACCAGCCTTTGCGCCGATTTGACACCGATACCTTTTATCCTTTGTATCAACGGCAGATCTGCATTGACAATAGCTGTTTGTATTTCATTAGGAGTGATTGAGGAAAGCATCATCCGCCCGGTATTGGGCCCAATTCCGGAAACAGAGATCAGGTGTAAAAACAAGCGCCGCTCTCCTTCGTCCATAAAGCCATACAGTGTATGCGCATCCTCTTTAACATGCAGCCATACATAGATTTTACATCTTTCCTTATCACCTATTCCACTATAGGTATTCAATGAGATATTAATATGGTATCCCACCCCTCCAGCTTCAACTACAATGTACGCAGGACACTTAAAAGTTAACCTGCCATCGATATAATCAAACATAATTCTTGTTTTCAGTAGTATAAATCATTTTCCTTTTGATAAAGTGCTTATAAATATGCTATTTTATCAACCTCTGTTGTATTGTTAATCCCATTTTACGATACCTCCGAAGTTACAATAATTTAGCAAATCAGAATTTTAAAATGAGAACAAATTAGCAACAGAGACGGTCAGGTCAAAAATCTGCAACGATTTATATTACAATAAACGAATATGGAGAAATATTTTACATAATAGCAATTCCTTAAACGGAATGAACGGAAAGAACAGTCAATGCCTTCCTCACTGTGATTTATAAAAAAGGGGATTGCGGTATCAAATGATACCGCGCGACTATTTAGATTTTGCCTGTATTCTGATTACGGCTGTTTCCTTTGGATTTATAGGAAATATATTTATTTCTTTCTTTAGGCTCAGGACGTTCAACAGCCGCAGTATTTTTAGTAACTATCAATTTTTGCCCCGGCATAAGACTGTTATTTTTCAGCTTATTCCATACTTTAAGGTCCTGCACTTCCACATTATACTGAGCAGCAATAGTACTTAAATTTTGTCCCGATCCAACCTTATGGTAAACAATGGCAGGTTTTTCTGCATGCTTTACACTTTTCACCTTCCTGAACGTCCTTCTGTCGTCATTAGAAGCCTGAACAATCCTTGTTTCCATCACCGTATTGCTGTTATTCAGCACTTCATATATCATGGCAAAATTGGCAAGGCTTACCTTCGGCATGATAATACGTTTCGGCAGTTCAGGTGATCCGTTAACAATCTTTTTCTTATAAGACGGATTAAGATTATAAATTTCGTCTTCCTGAATAGATAAGGCATTCGCAATATCAGCCAGAGATATAAACCTGTTTACCTGTACCGTATCCGTTTTCAAAGAAAAAACAGATTGCTGCGATTTAATCTGATGTTTATCAGGGCAGTTCATTACATAAATAGCGGCAATAAAAGCAGGCACATAGTTGCGTGTTTCCAAAGGGAGAAAAGGCCTGATTTCCCAGAAGTCTCTGGAATGCGCTTTGTTTATAGCCCTGTTTACATTTCCGGTGCCACAATTATAAGCCGCAATAGCCAGGAGCCAGTCGCCCAGCTCAGCATAAGCATCCCTGAAATAGGCTGCTGCAGCATAGCTTGCCTGAATAGGATCTTTACGTTCATCAACAAAATTATCAATATTCAGTCCGTACCCCTTCGCTGTAGAAAACATAAACTGCCACAGTCCTGTAGCCCCCACCCTGGAAATGGCATGAGAGTTCATTGAAGATTCAATAATAGGCAGATATTTCAGCTCCATAGGCACATCATATGCCTTCAGTGCATTTTCGAAAATAGGAAAGTAATATTCAGAAAGACCGAGCATCTTCCCCATCATATCCTTTCTGCCACTATACACATCTATATACTTCTGTACAGCTTCATTATAGCTCAATGGAATATCCTTTTGAATGGAGTCCAGCCTCTTCTTATAAGTAAAATTATAATTATAAAATAATGGATTCTCAATTACCAAAGGTACCGGAATGGTATCACCGGATAAAACCGGAGACAGAAACCCTGTAAAATTATGGGTAGCAGAATCTAAACTTTTAATCTTCTGTTGCCCATGGCCTGAAAAGGCTGTCAACACCGAAACACAAAATGAGAGCAGGAGTACATTTCTTTTCATAGGCATTTATTGCCGCCAGGCAATTGAGGATATGTTGAATATTATTGAACCTTAGCGGATGTTACATCCATAAAACTATTTGATAATGAAAGCAATACCTCTTCATGGAAGTGTTTTGCCATTAACTGCAGACTTAACGGTAAACCGTTGACATTATTGCCTAAAGGAATTGATATAGCCGGCACACCTGTCAGCGATGCCAGTACTGTAAATATATCCGCCATATACATCACCAATGGGTCCTGCGTATTTTCACCAATTTTATAGGCAGGCGTAGGTGCCACAGGAGATAATATAACGTCGAATTCATTAAATAACAGCTCAATTTTGTCTCTTAACAGACGACGTACCTGCTGTGCTTTCTGGTAGTAAGCATCATAATAACCTGCACTAAGGACAAAAGTCCCCAAAAGAATACGCTTCTTCACTTCTTCGCCAAAACCTTCTGCTCTTGATTTCTTATACAGCTCGTTCAGGCTTTTAGCTTCAGTATTCCGGTAGCCATAATGTACCCCATCATATCTCGAAAGGTTTGATGAAGCTTCGGCAGTCGTTAAAATATAGTAAGCAGGAACAAGATAATCCAGCAGATCAAAAGATACATATTCAACCGTATGGCCTTGTGCTTTAAACTGGTCAATAGCCTCCAGGATTGACGATCTGATTTCAGGATCAAGGGCATCACTTTCCAGGGTTTCTTTAAGCACGGCAATTTTCCGGGGCCGGCTGTCGGCTAAACCGTCAGTATACGCTGGCACAGGCAAACGCGAAACAGTACTGTCCTGATCGTCAGCACCAGCCAGAACCTCCATCAGCAATGCAGCGTCTGCAATAGAAGAAGTTAAGGTGCCTACCTGGTCAAACGAAGAAGCATAAGCGATCACTCCATATCTCGAGATACGGCCATAGGTAGGTTTTAAGCCTATACATCCGCAAAAGGCAGCAGGCTGACGTACCGAACCACCTGTGTCCGTCCCCAATGTAGCCAGGCATAAATCCGCCTGTACTGCTACAGCGGACCCGCCAGAAGACCCGCCGGCAACACGCTCTGTATCCGCCGCATTGCGCACCGGACCGAAATAAGATGTTTCATTAGAGCCGCCCATTGCAAACTCATCGCAATTTGTGCTGCCAATAATGATCGCATCTTCTTTCAGCAGCCGTTCTACCACGGTAGAGGAATAAGGAGAGACAAAACCTTTTAGCATTTTTGAAGAAGCACTGGTTACATGGTCTTTATAAAGGATCATATCCTTTATACCGATAACCATACCCGCAAGTTTACCAGCGGTACCTTTATCAATCTTATCCTGCACCAGGGCGGCCCGACTTTTAGCAGAATCAAAAAACACCTCATTAAATACATTGAGGTGTTGATGTGTTTCAATTTGCTTAAAATAGTAGTTCAGCAACTCCGGTAAATCAAGTTGTTTAGTATGGAGCAGGGCTTGTATTTCCGCTAAAGAGTTATACTTCTTCAAGAATTAAAAAGAATTAAAAGGTTAAAAAATCCGGTAACGTTAAAAACCTATAGCGGTTTACGTGTGTTAGTACGGTTAGGATCTACAGTTTCATCATCCGCCCCATCTTTACCATCCTTGAATTCTTTAATGCCTTTACCAAGTCCGCGCATCAGTTCAGGAATTTTTTTACCGCCAAAAAGCAATAACAAAGCAACTACAATGAGAATAATCTCCGGTGTGCCCAGGCCTAATAATATTGTTGTGTTTAACATGATCGTTTAGTTAATTTTATCTTTTTCAGTTTCCAGTTTCTCTACAGATGCATTTATATGGGCAGGTTCAGCAGCATCAGTATGGGGGGCGAGGTCGCCAGGCGCCTCAATATCAGTATGAACCGCCGTAACAGTCTCTTTATTCAAATTAACAGGCTGCTTAACCTCTTCCTTTGGATACATCTGTTCTTCAAGGGTCTGGGTGGGGCTGCGCTGAGCAACAGCGTTAGCATACCTCTCCTCTTCTGCTTTTAATTCGTCATCAATATCCATTGCATTGATATTACGATGGATCTCTCTCTTCACGCCTTCGGATGCATCTTTAAAATCACGTATCCCTTTCCCTAAACCGCGGGCAAGTTCCGGTAATTTTTTACCTCCAAACAATAATAAAACCACAGCAAGGATCAGCATGATCTCGCTTCCTCCCATGTTTAAGAATTCACCTAATATTCCTATATACATTATCAACTCCATTTATTTAGTAATTAAGTTATGTATCAGCGTTAAAGCTGCCACCAACTTATGTTCATCCTATTTTTCTGCATTAAACCAATAGCAGTTTACTGAGACAGCCAGGCTTTATTAAGATAAGCCCATCAGTTTATCCAAGTGTAAAACAAATATAGTCATTTTAGCACTAATTATTTATTTCGCTATCCACGCTTCAGGATTCAATTTAGTTTGCCCCCTCATGATCTCGAAGTGCAATAAAGGACCGTCAGATGTAGTGGCTACAGTACCAATACTTTGCTTGGTGTCCACTTTATCACCTTTAGCCACGCTGGACGACTTCAGGTTCTGGTAAATAGTAAAATATTCACCATGTCTTAATGCAACCACATATATTCCCTGGATCATGGTTACAAACAGCACCTCGCCACCAAATACTGCTCTTACCGTGGCTCCATCGCTGGTCAGGATATTTACGCCATCATTAGTATACCCTGCCTCACCTTCTGTATGCCGCCCGAATCCTTCGGTAATAGATCCTTGCCCTACCGGCCATGGCAGGCGGCCTCTGTTATTTTCAAATCCTGCAGAAAGTTTTGCAGCTTCGGGAGTAGCAGTAAGATAGCTGCTTGTAGTCTTTGCTCTTTCTACCGGTACTGGTTTATTATCTGCTTTTGCTTTGGCAGCGGCTATCCGTTCTGCCTCTTCAGCCTGCTTCCTGGCTAACTCAATTTCACGCTGTATAGCATTCCTGATCTGGCGGTCAACCGCAGCCTGCTGTCTTTTACGTACTACGATATCACGGCTAAACTGGCGCTCCTGTTTCTTAAACTTACTGAGCACCGATGCCTGTTCATTTTTGTTCCTTGCAAGCTTGTGCTGCTCATTCTCCTGCTCACGCAACAGGTTACTTTTAGCTTTCAGGCTCTTATCTAAAACAACAATTTTATAGTTCAGGTTTTTTTCTGTCCCTTGTATATAATCAGCCTGCTTCTTACGGTACTGGCCAAATTGCTGTAAGTATTTTATTCTTTTATAAGCCTGATTAAAGTCTTTTGCTGCGAAAATGAACATCATCTTATCATAAGCATTTTTGTTCCGCTGTGCAAACCTGATCATTCCGGCATACTCAATTTTCAGCTGTTCGAGCCGGTCACGTAAAGAATGTACGGTGTTCGTGTTTTCATGGATTTCATTGTCCAGGTTTTTAATTTCAGAATTGATGACAGTAATTTTGCTCTGCATCAAATTGATTTTGGTATTTAACGCACGTATCTCACTCAATGTAAGCTTCTTACTCAGCGCTGCCTGATCCAGGTTACGCTGTAAAAGTTCTATTTCACGCTGTAAGGCCTCTTTCTTTCTTTTCAGCTGAGAGCTACTTTGGGCAATGGCCGTTGATGCAAACGTAACAAAGAAAAATAACAGAAGTAATTTATGTAGCTTCATTACATCAAAAGTATAAAAAAAATTAGTTTATTATCTCAAACCTTTTAGGAACTGTAAACGGAAAATCCAGTTGGACATTGCGCTCAACTTTCGAGAAATCAAATACAATGCTTATTTTTTTCTTGCCCGACATGGTGTTCAATCTGACTACCGAGGGGAAAAGTATGGCATCTGCATCCTGGTAATTTGCATATTCCACCTTTAAAGCCTTCCCTGCTTTTACATCGTTTAAGTTAACCGATGAAGGCTTTAGCAAAGTATTAAATAATAAGGAATAAGCCAGTGCTGCTTTCTCGCCTTTAAGTGTAAAGCCAGTGGCATTGAGGTTCAGATCGGCCGGTTCATTCATCAGCTCATCAATAGTATTTCCTGTTAAAACAGATTGCAGCATTTTGAAGGTGATCTGTCTGTTCGCAAACTGATAAACATAGCTAAATGGCTTTTTCAGTGCTGTGGCCTGCAGCCTGCTCAGCACTTGCAGGCTGTCTGGCGTAATCAGGGCCCTTGCTACTTCGATCCCTGCAAAGGCGGTGATGCTTACCCAGATTTTCTCATCCTTTTTAATCCTGATATTCATATTTACGCCATTCTCATTTCCATCAATATTAAGCTCTGCCTTCGCTTTCAGTGATAGAGTAGTATAGCTGAAATCTTTGCCTTTAAGCAACCGCAGGTTTTCTGCGGTTTTATTCACTGCTGCCGGCACTACGGTATTTTTGTCGGGAGCAGCTACAATGATCTTCTTTGTTTTACAAGACATTGTCAACAACAGCAATGCAAACACCAACAGGCTATTTAAAGTATTTCTTTTCATTTATTTTTCGATTTAACAAAGCAGCATCATTGCCAGCATCTTTCGACTTCTGCCATTGTATAACAGCGTTTTCCGTTTCTCCTAAAAAAAAGAGGATATCACCATAATGTTCCAGATAAACACTATTTTCAGCTTCATTGTTTTGTAAGGCCTTTTCTGCCCATGTCCTCGCTAAAGCATACTTGGCCCGCTTAAACAAGACAAAAGCATAAGTGTCAGCAACTGATGCATCGGCAGGAAGGATTGTTGCTGCCAGTCCGATTAAAGACTCCGCCTTGGCTAGCTGCTTACCTGTAAGGGCCAGATAATAGGCATAATTATTTACGATCAGGTAATTTTCCGGATCAAGGTCGACCGCCTTTTTAAAGGCAGCATCGGCATCGGCAAGCTTATTCTCATCAATAAATATTTCTGCCTGCAGTGCAACAATCAGTGCCTGCAGGGAGTTGTTATCGCCATCAAGCTGCAAAGCGGTTTTAATGTAGGTCAATGCTTTTTCATTCTGCAGTTCACGATGCAGTGCAAAGGCCATATAATAGTATAAGATTGCCTGGTTAGGGTAAACTGCCAATGCGGCATCTCCAATTGCTATCATCTGCTTGTATTCGCCCAGCAGTATATGGATATTGATCACTTTCTCCCATACACCATACAGCTGGTCCGTTAGCTTCAATGCTTTTTGATAATAGATCAATGCTGCGGGCAGCTCGCCATTTTCAAATAAAACATCGCCATATAATGCAAGAAAAAGCGGATCATCCTGATAATTTACGGCAACACTTTCCAGCACAGCTGCAGCAGATTTAAAATCATTTTTCGCGAGAAAACCTTTAGCCCTGGCAACAGGGTCACCAGTAAGCAGGTCTTCCTGCCCGGGCTGTGACGGCCGTTCCCCGGTAGCTCTTTCCCTGGCCTCAGCTAAAGCGGGCGAAGCACCGAATTTTTCCTCAATCAGGTCATATCCAGCTAAGGCCTCCTGCCTTTTACCCTGCAGCAGCAGCGCATTGGACCTGTCAAAATAATAGGTATCCTCATCAGGGACAAGGGCAATCAGCTGATCAAATACCCGGACCAGATCGGTCATGTTGCCCTTACGTTTATCAAACTCGGCCAATAATTTCCAGTACCACATGTTGCCTTTGTCAATAGCTACTGCTTTTCTGATTGCAATTTCTGCTTCGCCCAGATTGTCCATCCGGTAATTTAGCAAGGCTATTTCATAGTAAGCCGCAGCATTTACAGGATCTATAGCCACTATTTTCCCGAAGCTCAGCAGGCCGCGGGAATAATCTTCATTGAGCTTATCACGCAGGCCATTAAAGAAAAGTTGTTTTATAACCGTACTGTCACGCACGGAAACCCGCACTTGCTGCGTGGCTGCCTGTACCTGCTGTGCAGCAACAGGCAGCCACGCACAGAGCAAAAGCCATAAAACAACAGTCCTCCTCATCTTTTTTATTTATTTACCAGTATGACCATACCCGCCTTCACCACGCGCCGTATCGCTTAACTCCTCCACACTTTCCCAGCTGATAGTTTCGTGTTTCGCAATAACCATCTGCGCAATCCTGTCTCCGTTATTGATTACAAAGTCAGTATCAGAATGGTTAATCAGCAACACTTTAATTTCGCCGCGGTAATCGGCATCAATAGTACCCGGAGAATTCACAATACTGATCCCATGTTTATAGGCAAGGCCGCTGCGCGGACGGATCTGCGCTTCATAACCAACAGGAAGTTCAATATGTAAACCTGTAGGTACCAATACACGCTGCATTGGCTTGATCACTATTTCTTCCGGTGTAAAGGCACGCATATCCATTCCTGCAGCATGCGCTGTTTCATACTGTGGCAGCGCCAGTCCTGATTTGTTAATGATGTTAATCTTCATTATTATTTATTGTTTTATTTATAATCAAATTATAAGTACCTAATGTTGGCTATTAAGCACCGTGTAAGCGAATAAGCATCCTGAAAGCGTAACCACTTCTTTAAGCCACCAGACACTTAATTTTTGGCTAATATAGCCCTTAATTCTTTTTTCTCGATCATAACAATGCCGGCAAAAAACGCAATCAGCATGGCATTTCCAATATAAATATTTCTGTGAAATACCCAGAATGACAATATTACTAATACCACAGCAGTAACCAGGTAAAGCAGTATCCTTTTCAGGTTATAAGGGATAGGATAATACTTCTGTCCCAGGATGTAAGAAATCACCATCATCACAAAATAGGCAAGCATAGATACCCATGCCGACCCCATATAGCTATACCGGGGAATCAATATAAAGTTAAAGGTAATCGTAATGGC